>JAMCVM010000168.1 GCA_023475835.1 Bacillota bacterium
GTCGACTGACACCGCACTTTCGTTGGTGAAAATGATGGAAATTTATACCGTGCGCTGAACCATCGAAGGGTTTTTCAAAGAAATGAAGCAGCCCCTACGTCTTGGCCGCTCACAATCTCGGGACTTGGATGCCCAAAGCGCCCAGGTCACCCTACGGGGTATCACCTACCTCTTTCTAGCCTACCTTCGCCGGGTCGAGGCCTACGAATCCTTAGGGCCTCCTCTTCGCGGGGATTGTGGCCGAGTTGCGCGAGAAAAACGTGGCCGAACGCTGGTGGGCCTGATTTGAAGATCGCTTGCAGGCCGTCCTTAGCTCCGTCGCGGAGTCGGGCCGGATGGGTCTCCAGCCATTTCAACAGTCGCCGCCATAGGCTGCACTCCAAGAGCGGTTTGAGAAGTCCTTCTTAGGCAATCCACTGCGAAGTCTCGATATGGTCGGCTAAACGGGCAACGCGGAATGTTGCTAAAGTCACGCAGGCCAAGAGATTACGCGATCTCCGGTGCCAAATTTCGGCGTAATATGGAGGTGAGAAACTTAAGCAGTAAGACACCGCTCGCCGGATTTTCACGCCCCTCGACTGGATGAACGGCCAGTGGAAGTCAGGAATATCGGGATCGCACTTTGGCAAAACGAGTCAATGGCTGGTCACTGCCGAATCGTCCATGGAGAGGTCGGCGCGCATCCGATGGAGAATTTTAGGCGAGCATGCTCTGAAAGAGGGTTGCGATGAACCGACAACCGTCTCGCCACGGGGCGAGGGGAAAAAGGCCAGACGATTCCCCACAAAAACAAACACACGCTGGCATAAAATCTACCGGTCTCCGCGAACAAGGTCCACAACGCAAATTTCGGCACCACTTTGCCGCCGCTTTCATTCTGTTTATCCAGGGCCCAGCGGCTTCATAATGACCAATGCCTGCGCCGACTGCAGCCGCTCAGACATCGCCTACCGACGGCCCTGCGGCATGGGTCTTTTTTACTTCCACCCACGTCGAGAAAAATGTGGCCCCATCGCCCATATCCGACAGGCGCTGAGACGTTAAAGCATTGATGGGGTGATAGGAAGCCCCCGCACCTCCGTTTCCCCACCATAAGCCTTGGGTCACCACCACGCCTGGCAACACCTCGTATCCGATGCGAACGCGCAAAGTACAGGCGCCCTGATCGTTAAAAAGGGTCACCAACTCACCATCTCTGAGTTTTCGCGCCAGCGCATCCTTCTCATGCATCCGCACCACGGGCTCGCGTTCGGCCTGTTGCATGCGCGCCACGTTGCCAAAGGTCGAGTTCAAAAAATGATGGTTGGGCCCGGAAATCAGGTGTAAGGGATATGGCGTAGTATTGGCCAGGGGAGAATGGTCAGGAAGCGGCGACAGGCCAAGGCGTTCGAGCCGCTCTGAGTAAAACTCTATCTTGCCCGAGGGCGTCGCCATCGGTTCGCTGATCAACGGACAGGCTGGAACGTTCAGTTTCATCCACCCGTGTGCTCGCAATGCCTCATAGGTGATGCCCTGTAGATATGGGCTAGGCGTGTCTAGCGCCTGGCGAATCATCTCTTCTTCGGTGTCCTGAAAACACGGATCGGTAAAGCCCATGTAGTGGGCGAGTTCTTTGAAAAGCGTAAAATTGGCCTTGCATTCCCCCATGGGCGGGATGACCGGCTCATGCAGTTGCAGATATAAATGCCAATAGGATTTATATAAATCGAGATTCTCAAAGTGGCTGGTGGCCGGAAGTACGAGATCGGCAAATTGGCAGGTGTCCGTCAGGAAAAGATCGTGTACCACGGTCAATAGGTCATCGCGCAATAATCCCTGGCGGACACGGTTTTGATCGGGAGCCACGAGCGCAGGATTACTGTTATACACAAAGAGCGCCTTAATCGGCGGCACCGCCTGCAAAAGGGCATCCCCCAATTGATTCATATTAATAGTGCGTGCGCCGGGGTTGGGATGCAAATCGGGACGTTGAACGGCATCCATATTAAGGGCTGCATACGCGCCGTTGCCTTTGAGGGCACCGCCGCCGGCTATGGCCCACTGCCCGGTTAAGGCGGGTAAACAGGCGAGCGTGCGCACGATCATACCGCCGTTATCGTGATGCTGAAGCCCATTGCCAATTCTGATAAACGACGGACTGGTAGCGCCGTAAAGCCGCGCCAACCGGATAATGTCGGACGCGGGCACGCCCGTGATGTGCGCCACTCGTTCAGGCGGATACGCCTCAACATGCTCGACCAATGCCGCGTAGCCGTAGGTATACTGATCGATAAATGCGTGATCCACCAAATCTTCGGCAATCATCACATGCATCATCCCCAGGGCTAAGGCGGCATCCGTGCCAGGTTGAATGGGAATAAACCAGTCCGCCCAATGCGCGGTCCGATTTTCGTGCACATCGATGTGCACGATGGTCGCTCCCTCAGCGCGCGCCTGATTGGCGTAGAGAACCTGGTGCATGTTGGTTGATACCAGATTGGCGCCCCACACCACCCAGAGTTTCGCGTTGACCGTTGCTTCAGGATCGCTGCCAGCGTTAACCCCCATGGTATAGCGGAAGCCTTCGCTGCCGGCGGCATTACAAATTGTGCGATCGAGATGGCTGGCCCCGAGGCGGTGAAAAAATCGGCGATCCATCCCCTCCGAATTCAGCACTCCCATGTTGCCATAAAAACTGTAAGGCAAGATGGCTTCGCCCCCATAGGTTGCTAGGATGGCCGAAACCTTATCAGCAATTTCCGCATAAGCCTCATCCCAGCTGATTGGTTCAAAATCTAAACGACCTTTGGGTCCCCGTCTGCGCATGGGCCGCATCAAGCGCTCGGGATGATAGGTACGCGCTTCTAAGTGGCGAACCTTCTGGCAAATCGCGCCTTTAGTCACTGGATGATCTGAATTACCGGTCACCCGAATGATGCGGCCCCCTTCTTTAAAGACGCTGAGACTACACGTATCCGGACAGTCAAACGGACAGACCGATCGATAAGGTCCCTTGGTTGCCATGTGCGCACGCCCTTTTGTTAAATCTCACGGGATAGGTTTCCTGGCTTCGAGTATAGCGCTTTTGCTGAGCGCTCGGCGTTCAAGCGGCTTGGAAAACCGGCATCCGCGTTTGGCCCCGGGCCATTTTTGCCCCGCCAATCGGCGCAACCGAAGATGCCAAGATGGTCTATAACAATCGGAACACCAGTCCCAAAAGCGCGACCATCACGATCAAACGAAAGGTCATCCAATAGTCCAAAACGGGAGCCGACCACCAGGCGGGCAGAGTCATATTCCAGAGCCATCGCAATAAGAATGGGCCTCCCAAGAGTAGGACTAAAGCCAACAATACTTCGGCAAACGTACCGGTCCCCATGATACTCAACGGCCCCATGACGGCGATGGGTCCCTCATTCACTACCACCGTATCCCTCCTACCTCGATGACCTTCAACTCCTGCGTGTATTCCCGACCGCCTTCTCAAAATCCTGCCTGGGCTTTTCCCTGGGTAAACGGTCCTTCATGCCCTCCGGAATTCGGCTGTCACGGTCTTTCGTGCGAGGGGAGGTAATCCGGCTGGCTTCCAATTGGAGGCCCAAAGAACCGCGCGAAAGACAAGCCCTTGGCGGCAGGCTGAAGAATAGCTCGCCGGCTTCGAATTTTGACGTCTCAAGCGATCTTCGCTAAGCTTGAAGCATCGCGAGCGCCCCCGGAACATTAAACCTGCTTGCTTGCCAGACCTAGGCAGTCACTATCGGAAAATGAATCACGCCTCTGTTCATATCCAACCAGCGCGCCCGACCATGCGGAGACCACCAGATACCTCAGCCTCACCAACAGAGCGCCCCATACGGCAACGTAAAGCGGACGATGCCGCCGATTACGTTACACTTCGCGATAAGGTCCGACCACTAGGGCTAAGCCCAAGGCTGTGAGGAGGACCAAATCGTCATAACTAAACATCCACCCAAGGGCGGGCTCAACGCGTTTCGGGCCGCTGATACCCTCGATATGATAATTTAATTCCATCTATTCCGTGAGAGCACCGGCACTGAGCTTCAAGATGCGGTAAGAAATGTGCGCCGTCTGACCCCGGTCATGCGAGACCCAAATAATGGTCACCCCTTCGGCTCGAAATGCGTCGAGCAAGGCGAGGACCTGGTCGTCGCCGCCCGTATCATGGCCATGGGTCGGTTCATCCAGTAACAGAATGCGAGGCTTTTCCATGATCGCTTGCCAGATCGCCAGCGCTGCCGCATGCCCACCGAATAGTAGCGAACTCGTTTGTGTTTCGCAAAACTAAAGCCCAAAAGGTCCGTGGTGTGTTCAATCTCCTGTGGAGTCACGACGTTACAAATGCTAACGAGCAACGTCAGGTTTTCTAACCCGGTCAGATGGGCCAGAAAGCTCGGCGCATCAATGATGACGCCGATGTCCTTCGGAAATCGCCCACGGTTCAGAGCCTCGCCTCTAATCGTCACCGTGCCGGTGGTCGGGGTGGCGAGGCCGCACGAGTAGAGTCTTGCCCGACACGTTCGGGCCGGTGATGCCAAAATTTCACCGGCTTGCGCCCCAAGGTTTACGTACTCTAAAACCCGTTCTCTTCTGAGCGTTTTACTGAGATCGATGACCTCTATGGCCGCATCATTAGTCAAGAATGTCGCCTCCCCCCTGGCATACGCGGCGATGACGATGGCATCGCAAATCATCGTGGTTCCTAAGACTAAGGCCGGGATAATCACGGGATTACTAGCGGCGTGGGTGATCAACCGAATGACCGCACCCGAGCACATGATCGGAGAGTACTCGGTGACGGTCATAGCCTGGAGAAGCACCGAGGATACCGTGCACAGGAACCAGGGCTACATAGACGTTGCTCGCCGCACAGACAGCGCCAAGGCGATGGCGGCGAGAGTGATAAGCCCTATAAAGGCTAGCACGTAGAAACACGGATGCAAGGCCAAGAGGGAAGGACGAAAAGGATAGGGTATATCATTCAGGGGAAAGCCACCCAGAAGGCAATTCATTCCAAAGCTTTGAGGCAATGTTCAACAAATACCCGGATGACGCCGATCCTGTTCCACCAACATGTTGTGCACACGGTAAATCATGGAGCCCAAAGAGCGAAACTTCTGGTGACGAGCCAACGTCCCCCTCAAGTCCCGGGCCATGTACGGCCCCCAGAATTTGAGCAAAACGGTAGCGGGGACGGTAGCTCAATCGCCTTCGCGATGAGGTCAGTGCTGTCTGCGACGATAGCCGCACGCGGCTTTTGGAGTGGATGCTCACCAGACCTTCGCGGTATAGCCCGCCTGTGGGGAGGATGTCAAACGACACCCGTACGATGGCGTGGACACGACGGATATGGACTCAACGGCGCCACTATGCCATGGGTCGGTGCTTGGGATGAACAGCCTGGGTTGACGGCGGTCATTCGGGAGATTTGCTTTGGCCTGACTGCTGCCGCCTTGACCTCACGCCGGTCTTGGTAACCAAACCCAACGATTCGACGTTATGCTTATCGAAACGAACGGGACTAGGGTTTAGGGTTTTGCACCAATCCCACACCGGTGCAGCTCTTGGGCAGTCAGGTCCCGTATGTTTGGGAGCGCGGGGGTAAGCACATCCATTCGCTGCCACAGGCTAATCAACCTCAAGATGGCGTGAGAACAAAGATTTAAAGAAGGGGGATTTTAAAAATGAACACACGCTGGATCACTGTGGGAGCAGCGGTCGGAATCGCTCTGAGCACGTTAATGCTGAGTACTGGGGCTCAGCGCCTGAGCATACCCGCGAAGACCAATGCCAGCAGTCCGCACTGGATTCACATTCCGCCACTGACCACGGCTAGCACAAATGCGGGGCTGAGTGCGATTGGCCAGATGAGTTCCGTGACAGAAACCGTGTTGGCAAACGGAAAAATTGTGGCCTTGACTCGTGATCCTGCCCCGAAGTTACAGTGGTGGATACCAAAGAAATCCTCGTGGCAGCCGCTGGCTATGCCATCGGCTGTGGCCGCCCTGTTGGCTAAAGGAGCCGTCGTGGAATCGGCGGGCGACTTGTTGGCGGTCCATAACTTGAGCACCATGATGGTGTGGTACGGTAAAGGCTGGACGATCATCCACCTACCGAGTCCGAAGAACGACACCGGTCCGACATCCGCCAGTTACGGCTGGACCATGATTCCGAACGGCACTATCTTGGAAATGAACAATAATCTCGAATCCCAGTTTCAAGTGTGGGTGGATGTGCACGGCCACTTAAAGCGTCTGTGGAGTAATGGCCTCCATCCCACACTGGTGACCCTCACGCTCAACGGAAAAACGGTAGCGCCGATCCTTCACCTGCATGGTATCGTACCTGGACCCGGGGGAGAACTGCTCACCGAGGTCGGTGGGTTGGTCTACGGGTCCCAACACCAGTTTGGCACTTGGCCGATGCGCTGGACCCTAACCCACGGTTGGCAACTATTTGCGGATACGCCCGTCACGCAACAATTAACCCACAACTTTGGCGGTAGCTATGGTTATGGCAAACTCTCGATGCCGGTCCCTTATCATGGCAATGAGATCTTAGCGACCGCGATCGTCGACGGGGCATGGAGGGTGTACCTCGGCAACTGGAAACATTGGCGCATTTTTTCGCTTCATCCGCCGTTCGCTGACGGTACGCTGCAAATCGTCCAATTGGTGAGCGAGGGCCCCAACGCGACTGTGCTGTACGCGAGTGCGGACAATGCTCAAAATCGACAAGAGATTTGGCTCCGAAAGCGCTCCCATTGGAGGGTGGTCCCCCTGCCGATTGCGTTCAACCGGCCCTATAACGTGTCGGGCTATCCTGGCGGAGGCATTCTGGTGGAGCCCTCCAATCAGTTTGAGTGGCTCTACTTGCCGAACCGCTCGAACTGATTGGAGTATAGCTGGGAGGAACAGAGGGACGCGCTAAGAGTAGCGCTGGAAAAGATGTATGAACCCTCGGGGGCGTATGAGCCTTAAGCTGTGGCGTCGACCTCGTACCGGTTGAAGCATTAATAGGCAGAAGTGTGCACCCATGAACGTGTAATAAACAGACCTTAACACGATGACCGATTTACGCAGGATATTGACGAGTTCAGGTCGAAAAAGGTGGTGGTCGAACAGATCGTAAGGCGTGGGGTATCCGGCATGAGGCCAACCAACAGAGGAGGACCCCGATGCGAGTTTTCGTGGTGGGCGGAACACACTTTATCGGCCCGTGGGTGGTGCAACAACTGGCGAGTGCGGGACAGTCGGTGGCGGTGTTCCATCGCGGAATC
>JAMCVM010000145.1 GCA_023475835.1 Bacillota bacterium
CTAGGGGCGGTCTTTCCTATTTGACGGGTGTCGCATGGACTGCCCTTCGGCTGAGCGCCGAATCAAAGCATCGATGATCCCCGGATCGGGTCGATTACCAAAAAAGAGGTGAAATAGTCCTTCTAGATCTTCAGCTCGGTCCGGCGTCGCCATCGTGTCGTTTTGGGCACGCGGTCTGCCTCGGCCCAATAATGTGATGCCCTCCCATACTTGACAACTGGTCATCATATGTGGAAAGTCCTGTTGGCAGGAGTTTCCGGGTTGCGGCGGATCTCGGAAGAAAATTTCATCGTTTCTCGAATAATACTGCTATCTTGTTGGCTAATTAAGGCGTCTTCCCATGGATAATAGAGCAACGTTTCCGATAAGCAGGGACCCTCTCGAAAAAACATAATACCTCCTTACCTAAACCAATCACTCAACAAAGTTGTATAATACATCGCAAATTCCTTAATCCCGTTCAGAGAAACGACTTCGGCTGATTAGGCGTCCGCAGTAGGAAACTTCTGATAGGCCCGGATGAGGAGGAACGCCTCGGCATCACCCTGTTCTGGCTTGCTCAATCTTAACCTCATCGAATGTCGCTGGAAATTTGCCAAGTCGACAGCTGACTCGGACGATACGACGCCGCGGTGGCTCTGTTTAAGGAAGCCATTATTGGCAGTTTAGACAGCGCCTCGATACGGTCTAAAGCCCCGCGAGATAGTCCCTGCCGTTAAACTTTCAGCTGTTCAAGGCGGCCAGTTAAATCGTTAATGGTGATCCGCGAGAAGTCTATCGCCATCCGCAGGGCATCCGGTTTTATGGGAGTTGGATGTAGGCAAGCACCGGCGATGTCCTCACCAATCCGGCGTTTACCACCTGTGGCGGCGCCAAGGCCCCCGAGGAGAGAACTTGTGAGCATTGCCATCGCCGGTAAGGGCGCTAGTTTCGGCACTCTTCGAAGCCTCGCCCGCTGCCTTTTAGAATCACCATTGGCGGCCCCGCGCTAGGCAGTCCGTGGGTTCGGCGCGGCCTCGAAGCGTCCACCGGACAGACTTACCCGACTACCTCTCCTCTTTGAAATAGTGGTCCACAAGAAACTGCATCAGAGGACTCGGCTGCTCCCGAGAAAATTCAGCCTGATCTCCAAAGACCATCGCGAAAGGTGCTTCGGGCGTGTACGGGTCCCACCGCGGCATCTCGTCCCCGGTGGCATCGGGACCATTAGGATCGCCGCACCGTATGAAGTTGGACCAATAGTTGCACATTTGGCGGGCGAGGTCGTAATGCTTACCCGTAAACGGCCGCCAGCATTTGGCTAACGTCTCGAAAAAGAACCAAAGATCTACCGAGTGAAACGTTCCCGGGTTATCCCAGCCCGGTATTTCTGCATCAAAATTATAGTAGTACAGCGGGATCTGGCGGCCGTTTTCAGCATGGGCCCGTCCGATAATACGAATGGCATATTCAATACGGCTAACCGATGCGGCTTTCACGGCCTCATCGAATGAACTGGACTCAACGCCGCAAACCGCTAAATAATGTTCGGCGTCCTCGCCGAACATTTGGGTGGCGACGCTTTTCAACTCGTCCATATCATTTACTCTGGGCGTAGAAAAAAACTCAGAGGATGTGTGTCCACATAGGAGGGGAACCGTCCTGGCTTGGTTTTGTACCAAACGCTCCAGCCCATTACCCAGGCAGTACACGTTATCGACCACCGTTCCCCAAAAGCGGCGATACTCTAGTGCCTTATCGAGGACATATCTCGCTTCAAGCCGGCGAGCCGCCGCCAGCGAAGAAGCTCCCAGAAACTCAAAAAACTTCACTCCCTCCTGCTCAGCTTCGGCCAAACTTTGGTACATTCCGAGCCGTCGCTCGTTCGGATAAATCGTCGCCATCAGCCCGCTTTGAATAATGGCTTTTTGAAATAGCCCTTCGGCCTGGGGAGACCCTATCTGGGCCAACACGCTCCCACCGCCGGCAGATTGCCCCCCGATAGTAATATTGTCGGGATCGCCTCCGAACGCCGCAATGTTCCTCTTAACCCATTGGGTCCCGGCAAGTTGGTCAAGGTGGCCAAAATTTGCTGGGGCTTCGGGCGCTTCTTTTGAAATACCCGGGTGGCAGAGAAAACCGAAGACATTCAATCGGTAATTGAGCGTCACTACGACGATCCCCCGGCGCGCGATCCGCTCACCATCAAACTCCATTTCTGCCGTATTACCGACCTGCAAACCTCCTCCAAAGTACCATACAAACACGGGGAGTCTGCCGTATTACCGACCTGCAAACCTCCTCCAAAGTACCATACAAACACGGGGAGTCTTTCGTCGGGGCTGCGCGCAGGCGTCCATACGTTTAGGTAAAGACAATCTTCGCTCATGGGGATGTCCGGGTCCACCGCCCACTCTCTAGTGTAAATATCATTTTGGTCAACACCGGTAGGTGCCTGGAGCGAAATCGGGCCGAACTCGAATGCTCTAAAAACACCCTCCCAGTCCGATGCGGGCTGTGGAGCACGCCATCGGTTTTCTCCTACCGGCGGCGCCGCAAACGGGATCCCCTTGAAGCTCGTGATGCGGGGGTCTGCCGCCGGCAATCCCTGGATCATCCCATTCTTAACCGTGACCGTTCGAAGCATGTTTAGTCCTCCTTTTTGTCATCCGATAACGTCATTTGACCGATATTTCAACCCCGTACGACCGGTCTTGCGCTTCCGTTCCTGAACGGCCGACGATGGTGCTATTCAACTAACCAAGAAATTTTCCTATGTTATTATTGTACACTTTATAGTGGTTCGATCGGCAATAATAAATACTGAGAGCTGTTTCTGCTATTGTAAAAACTAGTGTTGCGCAAGGGGTTCCGGGCCTGGCGAATTGGACTTTTCCCCAGTTTTTTACGAAAGCATGCGGGGCTTTTGCGATCGCGACGGGAATTTATGAAAATTTCACCCCAAGCATTTGACGTGGGGATTCGACTGACGTACATAGCACCGTATGGCCAACGATCCAGCATCCAATGGTATAGCCGGGATATCAGTGCAAGACCATTGGATGCTGGATGGTGAAGTGATCGGACGTAATGGTCCGCTCATTCATGGAGGAAGCACGAGGTAGGGTTTGCGGTATTTTCTTACGCGACCCTTGCGGCTCATCTGGCCTCTGGTAAAATCCGGATAATTTCGGGAGTGATTTTTGAGGAAACGGGGACGGACGCGGCTTTGCCCAAAATGCGGACGACCCGTGGGGGTCTCCGCATGATTTCCAGGTTAAGGATTACCCAATCAATTATCCCAACGCTTCGGGCCAATGAGCATCACAACGCGGCAATTCTGCCCGAGATGGGGAGAATTCTTGCCCTGTCGAAGAGGTGAGACCCGCGTCTATCGCTTGCGAGTCGGTCGGATTCGGGTTCTCTTCCACATCGGCCACCATCCGGAAAGCATCTTGGTGAGCGTCATTGCGGGGCGAGGCGACATTGTTGACACTCCCCATGCGTAAACGCAGGGGATTCTTGCGAGAAACGCACTTCGGTGCGCTTTACTCGCAAGGGGTGAGCCAAACACCCCCTACCCAGTCGCCCGAAGGTCTCTGGTTACTTGCCGTGATGGTTAGACTTCGCTAACCACCTAGGTTCGCCGAATCCTGTTCACATCTGGTCTTGACGACGCGATACATTTTACGTCTCCCACGATTGCGAGAGACAACCGCCAACGTATCCATTTGTCAAAGGGCGAACACATGCTCAGTATATACTGCGCGCGGGATACACTTGACGATTTGGCCGCGAAGCCGGGATCACTCCAACATCCCACTAAACAACGCTTTCGGGGATTCGATCACTCTCCTAAAAAACGAAAACTTTGACCCGCGGGCAGTATAGCACGCAAGGTATAGCTTGGGGACGACAAATCTTCGCCTGACGGCGAGCACCTTATATCCCCATACCTAAAGGTAGGGGTTTTACGGCGCGTTTGATAAATTAGGGAGTGATCCAAAATCCAAGAGAGTTCACAGCCATGAGGGCGAAAATCAATGAATACGGCAGCGTGGAGATAGTGGGTCAGACGTATCCACTCGCTCTCGCGGCTTAGACGTGGCAGGCGGCCTATGAACCGCGGTTTAGAATCGGGCGTCAGAGCGGATGGCCCATTAGAAAAAACGGCTAGATAGCCAAGGCATCCTTCAAAACCTTGAGTATCAGGTGCGAGTCGCCGTCGTACCGGATTCAGCCGTTTGATGGCTGACCGGCAAACTGGCTCAGCGATGCAGATGCCTTAAGCCCGACGCTGAAGGCGATTCGCACCCACAGATTTGGCATCGGTTCGGTCGCCCTTGCACCTTGCTCTCTCGATTCTGTGGCGCCGCTAGCCCAGAGAGCAGGGCTTTATCGTGCCCAGTTGACCGGGTACGGCACGGTCCTAAGAGTGATTCCGCCCGATTGCGGTCGGTTCACAGACGGGACTTCGAATGGGATGCGGTCCTGCAGCTCTTCGAGCATGGGACTGTCAGTCGTCGCCCAACACCGAGTGCAACGTATCAGGACTGAACCTCTTCCACTCCGCCTGGGTCACCAACCCATATTGGCGCATGGCCATCAGGACGAAGATTGCGGTCGATCGACGGAAGTCATTGAAAGCTTCGGCGATTTCCTTGTCGCGTTGTTGGAGGAGTTCATATAGGCTCAGGTAGCGTTGGTGTGCGGACTCGGATTGCTCGTCGCACAAGGTTCGGCACTCGTCTAATATGCTACGGCAGAAGCGGTCGAGTGCGGCCGCCCTGACCTCCTTGAACACCTGCCAATCGGCCTCTGAAATGTTCATCTGACGTTCCCTCCGTTATCATCCTATCGCATTTTTAAACCGCGTTGGTAGTGATTTTTTCCGGTTCGCGAGATTGCTCGAAGTGATCGGCCCCCTCCCGGGCCCCTTCCCATGAAAGCGCCGATCGGGTTATATCGTGGGCGAGCAAACCAAAGACGGCGGGCCACGACGGGCCATGAAAAGGAAGGACCTGAAGGTGTGCGGATTTCGTCAAGGCAACCTTTGGGGGCAGAGTCAGAGTTATCATAGGCGATTCAAAGATGTCGCTGTGATAAGTCTAAGCCAGGATAGGGCGGGATTGCGGTTCCACTACCTGAGTGCTGACTTCTAAAAATAGCTAAGTGTTCATTGTTTTCGGTAGGGGTGTTCTGCGTAGCCATAAGAGTCGATGCCGATGGCTTCAAGAAACCAATCCCACTCTTCCTCACCGTCCTCACTTTGGGGCGCCCGAGCTGCTCGCAGGATTCGGCGGTGCTCGTGTTGACCGTGCAGGCTTTGCCGGTATTGGGCAACGTATTCGGGTTCGAACCTGATGCCCAAGAAGGTGAGTTCCTTTAACGCGCATTCGAAATCCACAGCAAAATGCTTGCGATAGCTCCGTAAGATATGGGTTCCCGAATATTGGGCGATCCAGTGTTTTGCGGCTTGCAGCCGGGATGGACGCGATAAGCGTTTGTGCCGGGGAAGAGAGTGCTTACCAGCCAAAGTGTTCTCTCGCTTTCTTGGGAATCGATGTCCGCTGTGAAATCAGTGTGCCATAGAACGGCGGTCGTTGTAAAGAATCGGAAAAGTGGCGCGTGAGGGGCTCGCATCCACGGATTGACGCAGGTCTTCCGGGTGGGCAGGTGGTGCAAGTCGCCACGAGTTAAGCGCCCACTACACCGCGCGTAGCACCTCAAACAGGCCTACTGTCTGAATCCACTGAAAGGACCCGAAACACCGCTTGCGCTAGGCGTTCCGCGGTCAACTGACGCAGACAAAAAGATCGGAGCCCAAGTTTTAAGTCGCCATTTTCAACGCTCGACCGGGTGATATGGAGCTTCCCAGGATCGGGGCGGCGGCCCGAGAGGAAGTCTAAAGCCATTGGCAAGCAGAGCAGTCGCTAGAGAGCTGGGGCATCAGTCCTAAAAAACGGATCGAGAGCCTTGAAAGCCGCACGGTTGCCATGGGCGACAGACAGTGTGTCGAGGTTCCCACCAGTCCCCCAGATTCGGTCTGTTTGCTTGACCGGGAGCGTTGAAACGATGTTTGGCCATCTGGGGCAACCACAACCTTGCCTCTAACCGACGACCAAGCGAACAACGAATTCAAGACGATTTGTCGAATCATAGCAGGAGGAATGGCCACCGTGGCGAACTCTGTTTTTAACAGCAGCATACGGGAGGGCATTGATGCAGGAGTATCATAAGTTAGTCCGCGACCGGATTCCCGACATCATTAGAGCGGAAGGGAAGCAATGTCGTACGCGACCATTGCGGGCTGAAGAAATTCAAGAGGCCCTGCGTACGAAATGTATGGAAGAGTGGCAAGAGTATCTGCGGGCGGACGATGGCCAAGCCTCGCTTGAGGAGTTGGCTGACGTTATCGAAGTCATTTACGCATTGGCCCGGACGCACGGCTATAGTCCAGAGGACTTGGAAGGGTGCCGGGCGGATAAGGCGGCCCGACGAGGTGGGTTTGAGCGCATGGTTTTTTTGATCGATGCAGAACCCTAAGGTGGATTTGATTGTCGGCAATCTGACGGAGGTCATCGAAAGCGGGCTTGAGCGCGCAGCGACCTTCTATGCTTTAGTGGCGTTTGTGCGCTTGTCAGGCATTGCTTCTCTTCTCTCTACGCTGCAAAAGTTTGTCCAAGCTGGCGGTGAGGTTAAGCTCTTGACAGGCGACTATCTGTACGTCACCGAACCGGAAGCGCTGGAGGCTATCTGGAAGTTGGGACCGGAGGTTGAAGCGCGATTGTGGCGCAGTCACGGCAGATCGTTTCATCCCAAGGCCTATCTCTTTGACTCCGACGAGAGCGCCGAAGTGATTGTGGGATCCTCCAATTTATCCCTGAGCGGACTCACCTCGGGAATCGAATGGAATCTCCATGTCACGGATGCGCAATTTCCTGAACCAGATCCCTTCGATGCCTTTCAACAGCTCTTCTATAGCGACGCCACCGTACCCATCAACCAGGTCACCATTGCCGCATATCGGAAAGAACACGCGAGCCAGAGCGTGCAGTCAACCATGCTGTGGACGACGGAAGATCGGGATGGTCCATTTAAAGAGCCGTTGGCTCTGGCCGAAGCCGATGATGACG
This sequence comes from Bacillota bacterium, assembly GCA_023475835.1. GTDB lineage: Bacteria > Bacillota > Sulfobacillia > Sulfobacillales > Sulfobacillaceae > JAMCVM01. The sequence goes on from JAMCVM010000145.1 coordinate 7,116, forward strand.
CCTCCCATGAAGGGCCCCTGTGCTCGCCGCGGGAGGCGCAGATAGAAGCGTTAGAGGCCCTGGTG
>JAMCVM010000063.1 GCA_023475835.1 Bacillota bacterium
GGATTGAAAGCAGGGCGGTACTCGCTCCGAGCCAGACCGCAGACCAGCCATCGGCAAATCCGGTGTCGATTTCCATAGCGATTGTCGAGGACGTCCAAAGCGCCGTCACCATTAAGAACACGGTGGTTGGGGAAAGTTTCTTGCCGGCATCGAAGTATCTGCTCTCGCCCGAACGCCGCTTGGCGCGGTAGGAAAGGCCAAGCAAGACCAGTGTATAGAGTGAGAGGGCAGCTAAGATAGCCCAAAAGGTTGAGGGGTGGATGTGCACGGATGGACTCCTCCAATGACAATTAATGGGTGAAACTAGGAACGATTACGCGCCAGGGACGTTCACGAAAGACCGTCGCCGAGACCGGGCCGAGTGTTCTCGACACGCCATGGGTTGATGAGATGATTAAATCATATAAAGACCTGTTTGTATATAGGGATTAAAGGAAAAAGAAAAAATTAGGTTGAAGTCTGAGGAACGATCAGTTGCGGGCCCTCTGCCGATGCCCGATTGACCGCGGAAGAGACCGGGAAATATTGGGTCGGCGGTGCCATCGGCATGGCTAGGATGGCTTCGAAGGCTTGGTTTTCCCGGTCGAGCCAGAGGTTGACGGCGTCTTTGGAAAGAATCAGGGGCATGCGAGGGTGTAAGGGCAACAGCATTTGCGAGGCTTCAGTGGTGACGATAGCAATTTCGGCCAAATGGCCCGGCCGTTCTTGGTAGATAGCGGCAAAGTACCAAAGGCCGTGGTTTGGGTCGGTAATCCGATAGGGTTGGCGGTCGACTTGCGACCATTCATAGTAGCCATCGGCCGGGACGATCGCGCGTCGGGTGCGGGTAAGGTCTCGAAACGTAGGCCGGGTTAGAAGAGTCTCCCTGCGGGCATTGATTAAGCGGCGCGAAGGGCTCCAGGACACCGATAGTCCCCATCCCATGAAACCGCCAAATCGCACTCCCTTGCGATCGATCACGGCTAAAATCGATGTGCCCGGGGCAATGTTGTAGCGTGGCTGCCAAGTCAAGTTAGCAGTCGGCGTAAATTCCAACTGCTCTAAGATGGCAGGAAGCGGCCAGGTTAAGGTATATCTTCCGCACATTGTAGTACTCCTTGGATCTAAATTTTCTCATGGTCCTCGCGCTTCAGGTTTCTGTGCGATTCATCTATTCTGCCCAAGTCTAACAAATCCCTGCCTATCCACATTTTGCAATAGCTGGGGCCCTTTAGAGCAGAGCGGTATCCGAATCCTCGTTTGGATGCCTCCTTGCTTGTGATCAGTCTGAGGGCTATAACCGTCGCAGCGGGGGACAGCGCTTCACTTAGACTCTTCGGCAGTCAAGAATTGAATAGTTCGCCACGCTATCCATTTTTCGATTCTCTCTTGTCGATGCGGGGCCTCACCACTCCATGCTTTCATGGTCGAGCGAACGATTTGGTAAGATTGTCGCGGCATCAGACATTAGAGAGTGGCCACGCATTGGCGATGAGGTATCGGCAATGAAATCGCTGCCAGGGAACTTGGGCCTTGAACGGGACCGACATTGGGATCGGATGAGAGGGTGAGGATGCATTGGCGGACGAGATGGAGCGTTATACGTGGGATGGCCAACCCATTAGTCGGGAATTGCCGCACGGGGTCAGCGTGGTGGTGTATCGGCGCACACCAAAATGGTTGCTGCTTTTACTGCATCGCGCCCACAACGGAGCAGACTATGATGGAGATTGGGCGTGGACGCCGCCTTCTGGTGCTCGACATCCGGGAGAGGCCGTGCACGATGCGGCTCGGCGAGAACTTTACGAAGAGGCAGGGCTCTCTTTGTGTTTACAGCCGACTCCATTAGGCACCGCAGAGTGGAGCCTCTATGTGGCGGAAGCTCATGATCAGGATTTCGTGGTCTTGGTCGACCCAGAGCACGACCGCTACGTTTGGGTGACACCTGAAGAAGCCGTGCGTCGAGTCGAACCAGCGGTGGTCAAAGACAGCTTGATCCGTGCGGTGAATTTCCTTCAGACCCAAAACCAAGGTCAAAACTGAACGCCCGCTTGGGAAGGCGCATACTGAAAGCTGGCTGGCTGTACATTGGTTATTGCATCCGGCCCGTGCCGCGCCTTTTGACCCGGCCTACAATCGCGATGGTTGCCGCGAAAGGTTTGACTCCGTCTACAGTCGTCTCGCGGATAGGGTGTTTTGCATTGACCGAACGTTCCAACGTTCGATTGGACGTATGGGTGGGTAGGGGGCAGCTAGTCTCAGAAATTTCGGGGTCTTAATCCGAGCGGGGAGTCTATTTGCGCACAACGCTCAAACAATCCCGGTTGTCGACAGCGTTCGATTGCACATATACGCAAGAAATTTCAAGAAAACTGAAGGATCCAGTAAATTCCTTGAGAAAGATTAGAGTAGTTCTGGTACGATGAGATGGTCAGGATCATCTAGTTCCATGCTAGATGATGCCTCCTCATCTGCACCCAGCCACCCCCATGGCTGGGTGCGAGTTTTTTGAAAGCGGTCGAATGCTCGCTAAACTTGTCATTGGGTGGCAGATGATTTCTCACGTCGGATCACCCAATGAGCGATGCCGGCAATGCCGAACAACGCGATAGCCAGGTCGACCCAATAAAGGTTGGTGGGACCGACCCACTCCAGCACGTAACCTCCAGCAATGCTTCCTAACAGGGGAGCCATGCCTGTAGTGGTGGCGCTGTAGAGCGATTGCGCAGAAACGCGATTGCCGATATGGCTGACTTCGGCGGCGAGATTGATGCCCGAAGCCAGCCCTAAACCGAACGAGGGCCCATGCAGGCACTGCAATAGGACTAAGCCCCAGGTGGGAGGATTGAGTGCCACCATCATCCAGCGAAAAGCGAAAATGCTGCCGCTCAGGAGAAGCATACGGGCCGGCCCGTAGCGTCTAATCAAGCGACCAGACAAATAGAAGATAGGAATTTCGCTGAGCGCACCAATCCCTAAGATGATTCCGAGCCACGATAGAGGATGGTGGGTGGCTCGGTAGTACAGCGAAAAATATGAGCCATTAATCGATTGGCTGACGGTAACGAACAGGCTGAAGAATAAGATGATGCGAAACCGTGGCTGGGTGAGTAGCGCCCCGATTCCTGAGAACCAAGGAGGTCGATGGGGGCCTCCAGACACCGATGTTCGGTCGGGGCGCTGGGGTCTAGGGTATTGAAGACCGCCTACCACCGCCAAGACCGACGCCAGAAGATAAAAGTCTAGAAAGTGTCCGATGCCGTAGAGGTGATACAAGAGTCCAGCGAGGGAAACGACGGCCGCATAACCCAGCGACCCAAACAGACGAGCTTCGCCGTAGCGTTGGGCTCCAAGCCATCCCACGGTCATGCTGTCGGCGACCGGCATAATGGCACTTTGAAACGTGGCCATCGCCATCGCCACCAAGGGATACCAGGCGAGATTAACCTGGGTAAACAGCCATGCCGCCATGGGGGCGAGGACGATGGCGGTGACAATCGTTCCCCATTCGTGATGGAAACGATCGTTGAGAATGCCCCATAGTGGTTGCAAAATCAACCCCATGAAGGGATAGATGGCCAAAATCCAGCCGATCGAAGAACTATGAAACCCGCGATAATGCAAGTAGAGAGCAAAATACGGGGCCCAAACTGCAATGGTTGAGTAAAACAAGAAATAGTAGAGAGAAATGCGTGAACTCTTTTGCCGGACGATCTTCACCCGTTTTCTCCCTTCAAAACGTTCCCCATCCCACCGTCTAAGATTTCTCGCATCCTAAGATAAGCCAGGGATGGTTGTCGACATCCCACCATGCCGTATCGTTAGGATAAATAGTGGCTAGCAGTGGAGGGGACCGAAGATGATGATGCCCATTCCAATCAGGCTCGGGTAGGACAGAAGCCTTGCGGCTCCCAGATCCGGACATGAAAGTTTCCTATCATCCGGCTCAAGTCACTCGGCAGCCTCCAACTCACCCATTTTGGTGGGGGGTCAAGGATTCCCCGTTGGGACCGGGCGCTCCGGGCGATGGACCATGGTTCTGCTAGGCAGAACGATTCCTATCCCCTCGATTACCAAGAGGCATGCGCTTCCTACCCAATCCCTTACCTCCTCAAGATGATATCGGTCTTACGACCGACCGACTTGCCCATCGGCAAGCCTGATGAGGCTTACCACGTTGCGTTCAGAGTCCTTTCGTGAAGGGGTTAGGTGGCCCATCTTCTGCGATAGCCGACGGAATGGTGGACGAACGAGGTCAAAGCGTTCGTTCCGGCCACGTGCCTTTTGGCTCAAGCGTGTCAGGGTGATTTCGCTGGTTAACGCTGACGCAGTTTATCTGGGCTTGGTGGTCACTCACCCTGCACTTCCGGCCAAAATTCCCTCTATCTTGGGCGGCTACATTGCCCCGTGGACTTCACAAGGTCTCGTTACCAAGGCCCCATGCCACAGTCGCCCCGCGCTTATCATTCAGAGCGGGTGGATTCTAACCCCCTGACTTTGAGCACCCTCGTGTCGCCATTGACCCTCCGTTCTGATCTGTTCTGTTCTGACCACCGATTCGGCTTGCAACTGACTACCTTTAGTGACCGATTGGTTCGGTTGTATCACACTCCGTTGTGGGGGGCAAGACATTCCGCATCGATTGGTTTTGAGGCCGTGGCGCGATCAAGCCGGAAGGTGGCGGAAAATGATCAAAGTGGGATAATTCCGGAACCACCTTAAATTTCCACTTAGTCGCGACTCCCATCGTCGGATAGCTTAAGTGACAGAATTTTAACCACGATCTGAATCGTAGATCTTCCCTGGTGCTTGTTCAGCGCGATTTGAGCGAGCGGCATCCCACCCGAACCGATAGGCCGGTTGCGAAAAATCCTGAGAACTCAGAAGGAAAAAACACCGGTTCAGGCGAACTGTACCCAAATCATGGAGGGGATGGAATGGACAGTCTTTTTCGCTTCGATCAAGTGGTGCGCTCTCGCGAACTTCACGGTCGGCACTTTGATTGGGTGCAGTGGGATCTGTTGAATCGAAATCGGACCTTGTACGGCGAGCGTGAGGCCATGGCCGATACCATTACCGGGACCATGCGACGGCGCACCTGGAATCAGGTATTTTCGGAGGTCAATACGCTGATCTTTAACTTGCTCGATCAGGGCTTTCAGCAGGGCGGCACGATCGTCTCGCAGTTGCCTAATTGTATGGAAAGTGCGTACCTGGATCTGGCGACTTCGAAACTTCGAGCTAAGCACCTGGGATTAAACGTCGACCTGGGTCGCCAAGAAACCCAAGGGGTGGTGGAACGCGTAGAGCCCCAGGTGGCAGTCATCGTACCCGAATGGCATGGTCGCGACTTTCTTAGCTGGTATCAAGAAATGATGGGGCGTTTGCCCAACCTTCGTCTCTACGTGCTGACCGCTATGGCGTCGAGTCTGCCAGCGTCCGTGCAAACGTTCCAACCGTTGATGTCTGACGCGGTGTGGCAGCGATACCGCGAGTCGGATCTGGAGTATCTGAAAACAGACCCCTTGGCGGTCCACGAACTGTTGCCAACGGCAGGGACGACGGGCATACCGAAAGTGTCACAGCGCACTACGATGGATTGGTTTCACGTGCATAGTGTAGCGATTTCCGAACGAGCTGAGCATAGCGTCTACGATAGTCGAGTCATCATCGGCCCATTGAGTGGTGGCTCGGGAAGACTGTGGGGGGTGCATACGCCGCTTTATAGCGGGGGGCGAGTGATTTACTTAACCGAGTTTGATGAAGCCCGCATTTTGGAACTGACAGATCAAGAACAGTTAACCATTTGGGCATGGAATCCGGCGCTGATTACCCGCTTGGTCACCAATCCCGCGTTCGACCGCGCCCCATTGTCGAGCTTGCGCAAAGTCAGTTATTCCGGTGCTCCCCTGGCGTCGGAGGTGATTGAAAAATTGCTCAGCCGAGGCATTACCAGTTTTAATGTTTATGGGACTTCCGAAGTGGGCGGCTGCATGTCGCCGATACTTAGCCGCGCCAATAGAGAACATTTGTTGTCGGCCGCGGGGGTGCCGTTCGAAGGATTTGATGTGCCGGTGGTCGACAACCAAGGGGATCGTCTGCCTTCGGGCGAGGTGGGAGAGATACTGATATGGAATATTCACCATGGCTATCTCGGTGCGATGGCTGAGAGCCTCGAAACCTACCAGGACGCGATTTCCAGCGGGCGCTGGGATGGCTACCAACGGACTGGCGATTTAGGCGTCTACGATGACGAAGGCTATCTTCGCATTGTTGGCCGCAAGAAAGACATGATCTTGCGGGGAGCTCAAAATATCTTTCCCAAGGAGTTGGAAGATATTTTGAGTGCTCATCCCAAGATTCGTGACGTGGCTATCGTCGGCATGAGCGATCCGGTTATGGGACAACGAGTGGTCGCCTATGTGGTAGCCCAAGACGGCGAGACCGTGCTGCTTTCTCACCTGACGAGCTATCTGGAAGATCTGGGGATTGCGAAATATAAATGGCCCGAAAGGATTGAATGCCTCTCGGAAATGCCTCTCGGCCCAGGGGGAAAAATCAAAAAAGATACGCTTCGGGAATGGATCCAGCAAAAGCTGGAAACCGAGACCGAAGGCGCATCGTAGAGAGAGGCCTCTGGGATCCGACGGATGTTAAGGGGATGCCTCTTGGGTACGGTAGAACGTGGATAAGACGGTTGAGACCTCGGGTCGAATTAAATGACTCGGCAGGGTCTTATGCGCGCTGAGCGTCTGACGCACTCGGGTGCCTGACAATTGGTCATGGGCCGCTTCGCCGTGGGGGCAGGTGTGCTCCGTGGCCATCTGTCGGCAGATGCGACAATAAAAGGCGGGCGCCGGGGTAATAATGGTGATGCCTAAGTTGCTAAAGCGCTGAAAAATGCGTTGAGCATCGAGTGGGGGGTAAAAATTGCCGACTCCCGCATGGTCGCGGCCCACGATAAAATGGGTGAATCCGTAATTGCGCCGGGCCAAGGCATGGAGTACCGCCTCGCGCGGGCCAGCATAGCGCATGGCCGCTGGGAAGCCGCTCAGGAGCACGCGGTTGCGCGGATAGTATTGATGAATCAGCGCTTGGTACGATTGCCAGCGGACGGCCGCTGGCACATCATCAGACTTGGTCCATCCAACCAGCGGGTGGATCACTAAGCCGTCCACCC
>JAMCVM010000047.1 GCA_023475835.1 Bacillota bacterium
TTGACGCCCCTTTGCCACCATTTTCAGTTTTTTTAACGGAGAATCCGTCTTAAAGGCTCCATATGACCGGGGATTTTATCCGCGATCGACCATTCCAATCGCACATTGCAAAAAGCTCGCCTTGGGATGGGGTTGGCTGGTCATACAGGGCATGAGTAAACGCTCCGCCAGGCGGGTTCGCATGCCAGGCCCACAACGCCAATTTTGGCGCCGCTTTGGCACCATTTTCAGTTTTTTAGGGGAAAACCCGTCTAAAAGGCTCCATCACGATCTGGGATTTTATCCGCGATCGAGCATTCCAATCGCACATTGCAAAACATGCATCTTAAGATGAGTCAGGTTCCATTCTCCAAGTGGCGGCGATGGCCTAAAATGATCCCAGAGTTTCTACTTCACGTGGAGAAACAAAGGGGTATTTTCCTCCCAAAGTTGGGATCCGGCCCTGCCACCTGACTCATCTTAGGATGCATGTTGCAAAAAGCTCCAATAGGAAAACACTTGATCTCTGGCACTGGCTCGTTTAAGCCAATCACAGACCATTTCCATATAGGCTCGATTGTCCCAACCCATTTCTTGGCGCCAAATACAGTCTATCCAACCGTGAATCATCAATATCTAGCATTTCTGGATATCCTTGAGCATCGTACCAAAATGGTTGTCGGTCAAGATCGCGAGGTTGCCCTTCATGCCAATCCCGGCCCAAGCTGCGCAGATACCGAATTCCCTGGTCGTGTAAGATGGACAGCGAGTCCGGTCGATCCATCAATCCCAGGTAATAGGTGTAAGGGGCAGTAGATCCTCACGGGCGGCGCCCAGAAACGTGTTCCGGGGCATCCGAAACTCGCCCGATCTCTTCCCCACCGTCTTCGATGGAGGCGCCCGCGATGACACTCACTTCGTGATCGTGCTCCCGGCACAAGGGTTTGACCAATCGATGGCTATAGGGGTGCTGGCAGACGTCAAATAGCGGATGCTCACCCAGCCGACGCCACCACCGAGCATAGGACGCGGCCAACTCGCCGACCACGTAAAATGTGGCCGGAGCCTTAAGGTGCTCGTGAAGATCTACGGCCACCTGCAAAAATCTCTCGGTCACCTGAGCATCTCCCGAGGTGTGCTCCACATCATATCCATTATACTTCGCGCGGGACACACGTGACGATTTGGCCGCGAAGCCGGGATCGCTCCGACATCCCACTAAACAAGGCTTTCGTGTATCCGATCACTCTCCTAAAAACCGAAAACTTTGACCTGCGGGCAGTATAATAGTGTTCCCCGGCCCATAACCGTCCTCGCCTTCCTCTCGCATTGCCACGGTCCCGAGTCTCATCCATCGCCTCAACCAAAGCCGCTATTCTCGATATCCTCTAGCCCGCAAATCTTCGACCAGCGACGTGCCCGTCAAACGTCGTGGTACCAGTTCGATATCCACGACCCGACATTCAGACGCATCCACACCGTGTGTTCCGGTCGCCGCCACCCCGCCTTTGGCATCTACGGCTAGGGAATGCCCAATGCATTGCCATCCCTTCCAAGGCCCGTCTCGCAACCAGCCGACGTTGCTTACCCCAATCACCGGCATGGCGTACCACTGAGCCAAGCGTCGATACTGTTCGAGCCACATCCCGCCATAGGGCTCGCGCACCGGGTCGTGGTCGGCGGGCACCGCCCAAGCCGAAGGCGAAAGCAGAATCTGAGCGCCCATGCGTCCAAGCACATGGCCCACCACCAGCGATCCGGGAGCATTATCCGCACAAATGTCGATGCCGAGGGTGCCCAACGGGGTGGGCACCACCCCTAGGCGGTCGCCAGTTTGGTAAAGATGATGCGCGATGGCCAGTTCGTTGATCTTGCGGTGCTTCGTCAAAATGTCGCCGGTCGGCGAGATCACCACGGCGGCGTTATACAATCCGGCGCGATCGCGCTCGACTAAGCCAGCCACCACATAAATTTGCTCCTTGGCTGCGGCTTCGGCCAAGCGAGCACTCGAACGTCCAGGAATAGGTTCTGCCAGCGTGAGGGCGCTGGAATCTGTCCACCCAAGGTCGAGGCACTCGGGCAAAAGCACGATGTCGGCAGATTCTTCCGCCGCCTGATGAATCATGCTAGCCGCCCGCTCTAAGTTTTTGTCGCGGTCTCCTCCCTCCACGCGCATCTGTCCCATGGCGATTCGCATTGGCTATCCTCCCAATCCCAGTTCGGTTTTTTGACTCGCCAAGCTCACTTGGCGCATTTGCTGGCACCCCCCCGCAGGAATGTGAACAAACCCCGCCCGCGACCCTTCGATCACTTCCATAGTAGCCGTTTCATCCGTCGGAACAAAATGTATCGCTCCTCGATCCAGCCCGACGACGTCGGGGAAATATATGACGCTTTCACCGCGAGCGTCCTTCGGCTCTGCCCACTCCATGGTAAATTCGTACCGACCAGGATCATATTGGTAGGAGTGAATCCTACCAACCACCGCCCTGGGATATCCCCGCTGAATGGCTCGAAAAATCGTATTGGGCTAGGTCAGGAAGATAGTGCCAATAGGCGTCGCTGGCCAGCAGCCTTTCCAAGATAGTCTGCACGGCCTAAGCCGCTGAAAATGCGGCCGGAGATCGGCGAAACGCACCCCATTGCCCACCAACACAGGAGTAGCCAACCGGGCTCGAGCCTTTTCGTGTTGCGAAAAGATAAATTCCAATCGAGCCGCCGTGGCCGCATGCACCCATTCGGAATCGGTCAACAGATCATACCCGTGCAATGCACAGGACTGCCTGGCATCGGGTGCCCCCGTCGCGGTCGCAATCGGTGAAATGGCAGTCATGACCCCCATATTCGAAAAATAGCTGAACTTCAGAAAGATAATCCCTCTGGTGTCCACTTCGCGAAGGCTCGCGGCCACACGTTGATACCGTGGATTTACGTACTCTCGCTCCCATGACTGAAAAATGGGTTCGGCCGCCTCGACGATGGGATGATAGACCGCGTGATCGTCCAAAATACTCAACATCGCTCTTTTCTTTCCAGGATCTTGCCAACGCGCAAAGACCTCCGAGGGCGTCGCCAGGCTCTCTCCGCTGGTAGCCATCCAAGATCGAGCAAACTGTTCAAGCAAACGCTCCCATCCTCCCATGCCCGCCGAACCCGGAAAGGGCTCGTTCATCAAATCGTAACCAATGATGTTGGGCTCCCTGGCCAACTCCTCCGCGACCACCCGCCAAGCGGCTTGATAATGATCCTGTAGTCCCCGCCCGTCAGACGCCGGATCGTTCGCCCAAAAGTGGTCGAACGCCCGCTTTACTGCCGCGCTCACCAAATAGGCCGCTCCCCAGGGATCGGTGGGCTCAACCATCGCGCCATCCGTGATCGTGGCCCAACTCGGTGCGCCATCAGAGAAATCCACTCCATACAAATCTTGGTGCATGTCTAAAATAACGGCTAGACCATAGCGCGCAGCATCCTTGATCAAGATGCGAATTCGAGCCAAATACCCCCGATCGAATGGCCCAGGATTAGGCTCAATTCCATCCCAAATCAAACCCAAACGAATCACATGGAATCCCCAAGCACGAAGGCTCTCCCAATTTGCCTGATCCCAATGGCTTACATACCCCGAGGTCTTGTCTTTGCCCACCATGTTAATCCCGGGCCACACGATCTGGCGGTTTTGTTGATCAATGCAGTGTGAACCATCGATATCGACCGAAAACGCATTATTTCCCATCCGCATCCCATCCTCATCTGAAAAGCGCCTGCCATTCAACCGCACGGGTTTCACGATTCTCGATTCGTTCTTGTAGAACTCTTGCATCGGCTCTCAACATGCCATTTGACAACCGCACTTTGCATTCTATCGGTTCGCCACTCGCTACGATGCAGCAGCTAAGACCTATTGGGAAGTCCCAGAATCGGCATCACCTTGCCCATAATCCGGATCCCTCCGCCGCAACTCTACCCGGATTCCCGTCTGGGAAATCCACAAATTCCTCAAAATCCCCACGCCGTAACAATCTGCGAATTGGCATGGCAGTAGCACACCACAAGGCCGCGTCCGGCGAAGATAGCCTTCGATTTTCTTTAAAAATCGCGTCTTTGAGTTCACCTACCGCCTTAGACGGTCGGTCAACGGTCACAGCTCCATATAATCAGGAAAAATAACGGTTGATCGTTACTTTTCCCGGTGCTAAAACAGGGTTGAAAGTGATATCAATCCTTCTATTCCATCTGGAGGTGGTTTGAATGACGTGGCGCAACTGGGTCCTCGCCGTATTTGGGGCTTGGTTTGTAGTGTCAGCGTGGCTATTAGGAGTAGCTCACATTCAGGCCTATCTGTGGAGCGCTATTATTCTAGGTGGCCTGACGCTTCTTGGGTCGCTTTCGCCCCTGGTATTGCACGGACGCCAAGGCGGGCCAAAGTGGCTGGCTTATGTTGTGTCTTTGTTCGGGCTTTATCTTGGTCTTAACCCATGGTTTTATGGGTTCTCTAGCAACGCCGGAGCTTTGTGGGTAACCATGCTGGTGGGGGCGGCCATTTTGGCCGCGGGGCTGATTGAAGCCCTGAACTCTAAGGGTTCTCCTTCGTCGTCACCGGAACGGTCCCTCAAGCACAGTGCTTAACTGAGCTCCAATCGTATCGCATATGACGGAGGCTCGTACGGATCTTATGTAGTGGCGTAAGATTTCAACCGACTCGCGCGAAGGGGTTCCCCAGTGGACTCCTTCGTGCTGTAACGAGAGCACAAAACGCCTTTGGTTTGAGCTTCGGTAGCAACCCCTCGCTTCTTGCACATAATGGGTGTTGCTCAGGGCGATCTCACGTTTCAAGCTTACGGTGAGAGCAATCTTACCCATCCGCATCCCTATCCGACGGCCGACTTGGGAGATACCGTCGTGGTCACGCTCACCGTGCCTCAAAGCCAAATCACGCTCAAGCCCGGTGAATCCTTCGATCAGGCCTATCTCACCCAAGCCACGCTCATCTATCCGCACGGCATCATCGTCCAAACCGGCCTGGCCGCCGAACCCAATTATGTCGAGCAGATCCACTCCCGGACCCGGCCCATGCTGATTAACCACCCTCTCAGCGCCACGCGCATCATCTTCGAAAATTGGGCCGGCTTTCCACCGCCGCAACCCCCGGCCACCAACGTCGGCGTCTACCCGCTGGAAACCAAATGGACGGCGAACGTGGTCTACACGGTCACCACTCACGGCGAGGCGTACAACGCGCAAGGGACCAACTGTCAACCTACCACCACCCACACCCAGAAGGTCCAAGCCGTACCCGGGACCTCATGGGCAAACATGGTCATCACCGGCACCGACTGGTATATCATTCCCGTCGCCATTGACAGCGGGACTCAGTGATCGCGATAGATAGAGAGGTTATCCCACTCCCGATGGTCGGGAGTGGGGCTTGTTTGTTTATCCCTATAAGTGAGAGAGATGTCGTTGCGCTGTTCTTAGTCCACTCGCGCCCGGTCTTCGGATCGGGCGCTTTGCTTGTGAGAAAAGGAGCGTGTTGTATGTCCCTTATTGATCCCCATAAGCTCCACCCCAACCCCGGCAATACCATCTTTGATGCCCTGCCCGATGACGTGTACGCGGCATTAAAGGCGGATATCGCCGCCAGAGGCTTGCTGAATCCGATCCTCTGCACGTCCGATTACACCGTGATTGCCGGGCATCATCGCCTCAAAGCCGCGCTGGAACTCGGCCTCAACCAAGTGCCCGTCGATGTCCAAGACGTAGACTCCGACGAGGCGGAAGATCGACTCATTGCCGATAATGTGTTGCGAAGGCAGTTATCGCCCGATGAACAGTCCCGGTTGATTCGGCGATTGAAAGAGCGAGCGGGTGTTCGACCTGGCAATAACCAATTTGTAGGAGGTGTTTCGGCAATAATTGCAGGAACTCCCGAGTTGGCCCAGGCCTCCGAACGCAAGCGATACATGATCGATCACGCCAATCAGTTGATTCCGCCCTTGTTCGACCTGTACAACGCCAAACGATTGCCGCTTACCGCCGCCGATGCCTTAGCAAACCTGGAACCCGATGACCAACAAGCCCTGCTCGACGTGTTGGGTGCAACGCAAGTCGCCGAGCTCAAAGCGGCCGACATCCAACAGGCGCGTCGAGAAGCTCAAGCGGCGGCCACCAGCCATACCGAGTCCGAAATCCAAGCCATCCTGCACCGCGTCAAAGACCTGCAAGCACAGAAAGACACCCTCGAACAGCGCCTAGCCAGCGTCGAAGATCAATCCGAACCCGATCCCGACTTGCTGGACCGCTTGGAAACCGCGGAGGCCGAACGCGAGGCCTTGGAACAGGAAGTCGCCCGGCTTCGCAACGAGCCGCCCACCGTGGTCGAAAAGCTCGTGGAAAAACTGGTCCCGGTGGACCAACCCGACCCGGCCCAAGCCGCCATCGGTTACGATGACCTCGCTGTCCTGTCAGCTCTAGCCGCCGCCGGCGGGTTTGTGTGGGCGGCTAAAAAGGCTGAAAAGGCTAATAGAGAAGGAGAGTGAGTGCTTATGTACCTTGACACGAACGTTTCGGCGCTTTATGCCGAGACCAACCTAGCTGCCACGATGGCGAGCTTTGGCACCACCGAAAACCAGATTGCCACCGGGAACGCTGTAGACGGATCGCCCCCTTCATCGTACAATGGCGGTAAGAAAGGGGTAAATAACTGCTAAAACAAATCACATGATATCTATGTACATCGCATCATAAGGTGTATAATATGGGTATGCTAGTCTTTACCTGATTGCGTGGCGGGGATGTTCCCCGCCGGAGCAAGCCAGCTACCGGACTGCGTGACCGGCTAAGGGGAAACGCCTCGGGGAAATCCGTCGTGCATTGCACGGAGTACCCGCGTCGGTGCCCGCTTTACCCGCAAGGGGACGGGACAGGCAAGAAGGTGGCGGTTGGGGGCCGAATCCCCCCTGTCGCCGGAAGGAAACTTAGTACCCGAGCAAAGCCGCCTGGGGGCTTTGCGATGACGGGAACGGCCACGGCTACCGGCAGGACTTTCGAGGTGGCGGTTCCGACCCTGCGGAGGGGTGCCGGAGACGGCTAGGAGCAAAACTG
>JAMCVM010000174.1 GCA_023475835.1 Bacillota bacterium
AGACTTGCCCTCAATGGGTCATTACCAGGGCAGAATCTGGTCAATACACCTAGTCAGTTTGCTGTCACCTTGCCCTAGCATTAACACTAAGGATTTGGATGGAGATTGATTCTCGTTGAGCACCGAACATTCCTTTATCGCAGTAGTATTGTTGTATTCGCTGCCAAGCAAATACTCGGCGTTCGCTGAGAACGGACTCCTTGGAAAATCCGAGGGAAGAATCCGCCCAGGACCTCGGGGAATCATTCACGTTCAGTTTCCGTGAGTCCTTAGCCGCCTACCTATGCCTCGGATACTGACACGACATGCCCCGTTTCTATCGACGTTAGGGCCGCCAACGAAAGTTGCAACATCTCCCGCCCGACAGCCAACGAACTAGGCGGGTTCTCCCGCTCCCCGTCTACATACTCGATAAAGGCTTGGGCTTGGAGTGCGTGCGCATTGACCGACGGGAAAGCTCGGTGCGCTTCGCGAGGTCCTTCGTACAGCGTCCACCCTCCTCCTTCAGAGGAAGCCGGCATCGCTACACGTTTGGGCCCGATCAAGCGGTCGGGAGTCTCGGAGATCCGGCAACCGGCGGCGAGTCCCCATGACACCGTGACCGTACCCACATCGCCGGACGCATAGCGGATGGTGACCACCGCCGTATCAATGGCTTTTTCCGGAAATTGTGCAATCTCCGGGCGATCGTGGGCCGCGATAAAACCAAATGCCCCGACGTCCACCGGCTTGGCGTCAAAAACCGTCTCCCAGAGCAAGAAGTAGTGCTCAAGCAAATCGACTACCGGTCCGTTGTTGCCGTGGCGATCATGCATAAATCGTTTTGGCCGAACCTCGGCCATACTGTCACAGGTAAACAATAACGGATGCCCAAAGTGCCCTGCCTGAACTTCCCGTCGCAGGAAGTTGACCCACGGCGGCAAATTCCGTTGAAACCCAATCGCAAACTTGATGCCTGCGGCCTTCACGGCCTGATCCATGCTGTCCGCTTCGTCGAGCGAGCGCGCCAGTGGCTTTTCGCACAAGATGTGCTTTTTCGCGGCACAAGCTTGCAGAGTCACCGGTAAATGAAACGCCAAGGGTACGCAAATATCCACAATATCCGCGTCGTGCATTTCGGCGATCGCTTCATCGTAGCGTGTGAAGCGGCGATCAATCGCATAGGTGTCTCCTAAGCGTTGAAGACGCTCCTCGTCGATGTCGACAAGCGCTCCAATAGGTTGTCCGATAGCGGCCCAGGCCTTGGCATGCTGCGTGCCCATGTCTCCGCAACCAATCAGAAGAATTTTATGCTCTGCCACATTATCCGTCCTTTCTTCCCTCGTTTTCTTTTGCTCCGGGGCCGAACTGCATCCGCCGATTTGCTGAATTTCCGCCCGCCTGGAACCTCGAGTACAAATCGCAGACCTTCCCTTGACCTGCTACCCATCGGTCGTCGTCATCCCGCCCAGCGAACTCGTCACTTAGGCACCAAGACCTGCTTTCCCTGGATTTTCCCCAGCGGACGGAACCTTCTCGTGAAGACGGGTTCACACTCAGTCGCGGCGATGGGGATCTAAGAACCGAAAGTTTGTCGCGATGCTGAGTTCTGGGGGTAGTTGGGTGGTATCCTGCTCTGTCGTCCACCAGGGCAGATGGAGGGGACGAATGGCGGCAACCACCGTGCCGATGGGAAGAGCCCCCGTCCCTAATTCCGTCCAGGTTCCGTCGATCCGAGCGTCTTTCAGGTGGACATACCCCATCCGATCACTAAACGTTCGGATCACCAATTGCGGATCGGCCTTGGCTTGGAGTACCCATCCAAAGTCGATCGCCAGATCAACCTCGTGGTCTGGAGCACAGTCGATCAAAGTCTTCAAGCGGACCATGTCGTCTTCCACTTCGCGCCGATGATTATGAAAGAGAAGGCGCACGTTCACGTCGCGCAGGCGCTGGCCAAAGCGCGCGAGCGTTTGGCCGAGCACGCGGTAGGCCTCCACATCCTCGTGAGCCGCATCGCTCACAAGGAGAAATTCGGCCCCCGACGCTTGTAAGATGCGCAACAGGGTGCTTTCCGTGGCCTTGTCCTCAAGCGATGTTTGGATCATCGGGTAGCCCACATGGCAAGCAACGATCGCCAACCCAGTACGCTCCCGCAGGGACGGCAAGTCGTCCTGATACTGGCGAAGCGCCGCAAAAGTAGTCTCGACCCCCTCGTATCCCGCATCCCGGACGTGCTGCAACACTTTAGGATAGCTACCCATCAGTTGGTCATGGCCAAAGGTAATTGTCTGACAAGCTAGTCGTGTCATGCTCCCACCTCTTCTTTCAATATATGGACAATCTTCGTTGGTTCGTAGGCGAGACGCGCAGCATGATGCTCCCTTAGCATCCGACAGCACTCGCCTCCCACCCTTGGGCCTCTCACCATCATCCTATTCTCTTGCTTTCCAAGCAAAATAATGGGGGCATGAAATCACATCCTATCATGGAAATACTAGTAAAGCCGGCAACGCTGATCCCTCATAGGTTACGCTTCATCATCGTCGTCACGACCTCCTTCACGTCTGTAATTCGAGATTATTCCGTTTTTTCGCCAAAACGAGCCAATATGCGCTCTTCGTGGTCCATTGTATAGTAGGCCAACGGTGCATAGGCAATCCCATCTTTTAGCACATTACCGGTCGCTTGTGGCTGAAGATTGATCATGCTGATGGTATTTCAGCCCGATAATCTGATAGTAGTGGAAGGTGTCGCCGCTTGCGAAACTCCAGAAGTCCCAACGAACAACGCGGACCCCGTGGCCAGCGCGGCGCACACTTGGAACCAACTTCCCTTCTTCTGCATGACGTTCCTCCTTCTTTGATCGTGCGCCCTAGCCTCGCACGACCTTCGTATCACTCAATGAAATGTGCAGTTTACTATTGTCTTAATGATAACCAACTTCATTCGGTTGTCAATCGACTATTTGGAACGATTATAAAAAAATACAGTCGTTATGACACTCGCGCGATCCTCTGTGCATAGGACTAATCTTTCGAAAAATCGCGGATGTCTTTCCTGTGGCTTAAACCTGGCGAAATGGAGAGTCTCGACCGAGAGACGGCACCGGGTGACCGAACCGTTTTGCGAGACCAGAAATAGAAGGGTCGGGTTGGGGCCTAGCCACACGCGCGACTCCGGCCAGGGCCGAGGCCATCCTCTCGGCATAATCGTCACGACCCCTCAACTCTGAAGAACATAATTTGGAAGTGCCTCTGGGTACCGGGTTCGAGAATGCGCAAACCGAATTCTCGCATACAGGCCTGAATCGCTGCAAGACCCTGTGAAATAATCAATAATGGGATCGTATGAGCGACCACCTCCACCTGGGAGAGTGGACAAACCTCGGAGACCAGGCTCTTGCGTATCGACGGATGGACGCCCACACCGAGTGGTTGCTGATTTAAGGAGTCTTGGCTTACCATAGCATTGGGGGGTTATACCGTCTCCGGGTCAAAGTTTTCGTTTTTTAGGAGAGCGATCAGATACACGAAAGCCTTGTTTAGTGGGATGTCGGGACGATCCCGGCTTCGCGGCCAAATCGTCAAGTGTGTTCCGCGCACAATATATAGCCAAGGCCGAACCCATTCGTTCCAACACCATACCAAACGGAAGCCTCCATGCTGCCACCCAAGTGCCCTACCCGTCGGCCCCCATATCAGTCGATGCGCAAGAGCCGAATTCTGCTTCAGTGTTCACCCGGACTAGAGTTCACTGTTCCAACGGGAAAACTCCACGGTCTCTAACGATGTCCGTTCCTGGGCAAAGGCTGGGTCTCAGTCGATGTGCAAGAGCCAAAGCAATCGGTCATGTTCAGAACACAACTGTTCTCATAACGTTCTCGAAAGGTGATTAGGGATTAACGCCGCCCATTATTAGAACACCCACCCCCCGTCAACTACTAATACTTGGCCAGTAATGAAGCCCGCCTGGTCATCAATAAGATATCGCACTGCGGACACCACATCGTCGGACCGACCGGGCCGGGGAATACTTTGAAAGGGCAGCGCGGGGGCATCCCTGTCGATCACTTGGCCAGCCGCTTCCGTCCGAATATCTCCCGGAGCTATCGCATTCACGGTCACGCCCGCTGGTCCCAATTCGCGGGCTAGCGCTCGAGTCAATCCAACGAGCGCCGCCTTACTCATGATGTAGGCAGCATTCTGGACGTAGGCCACTCGCCAATTTACGGATGCCATATTGATGATTCGACCCCATCCGCGCTCACTCATTAAAGGCGCGACGTGTTGGGACAAAACGAAGGGGGTCGTCACATTTACACGAAGAACCGACTCCATCTGTGACGGGTCAATCTCACTAAACGGCTGACGCATTGTGACTCCGCTAGCCGCGTTGTTCACGAGTATGTCCACTCGACCGAAACGGTGCTGTACTGCGGCTATTAGGCGTGGCCCCGCATCGCTTTCTTCAAAGTTGGCACGAAAGAGACGCACGGACTCTTCAGTCGGATCAAGTTTCGTAAGCATTTGGTGCGCTTCTGGCTCATGATCCCAATAATGTAGAGCAATGCGGTATCCTTGGCGATGCAATGCCGCAGCCACGGCGGCCCCGATACCCCAGGCCGCTCCGGTAACCAACGCGACTCGCGACACATCGCTGGATCGTTCACGTTTCACTGGCCTTCCTCCTTCCATCGCGATCATCGGTTGTTGGGCTTATCGCTGGGGTTGATCGGGTCCTAGGGATCTAAGGGAAACAACGGACGTCGAGCACGCACGAAGGGCAAGCGTTCCAAATGGTGATCCGTAGGTCCTGGCGTATCTGCCAACAAGACCCGATGTGCCAAGCTTTCAAATGCCGCACGGAAGAGTTGCGGCGATTTGACGACAATCACCTGGTAATCGACTGGTTCCAATCCCACTGCCCGAAATAACGCGGGATCACTCGTTAAGACAGGCCGTTCCAACAGCAGTACCGTGACCTGACCAATTTGCCACACTGCGGTTTTTCCCACCACCATCGTTCGTCCGCGAAAGTATGGCCCCGACAAGATACACTCTCCTTCCCATAAGCGGACGACCAACCCTTTCAGAACTACAGGGCGGTACCACTGCGGGTGCAAACCACCACCGACACTCTGGCACAGGCCCTGCCCTGCCCCGATTTTCCAACATTTGGCCACAGCCTCGGGATCCACCAGAGGCACGATGCATGGCATCCGCGGATCCCGTTGCACCAGCAAATCGAGCAAGACCGTGCTATCACCCAGCCCTCCTCCCGCTGTTCCGTCGCCTAGGTCCGCGAGAATCACGGGACCTTCTGGTTCTTTTAAGGCTTCGGCCACCGCGATCGTCGGATCCATGCGGTCCGAGGCAAACCCTCGCCGATGGTCCCATCCGACGTTAGCCAGGGTTTCCACCCACTCTTGGGCAGATGCCGACGTGACCTGCGAATCCACCACCAGCGTGGCACCAGACGCTAGTTCGGGTACATCTAGCCACGGCTGCACCGCAAAGCATGAGGCACTGAGCACGCCCGCATGGGACTCCATCGTTCGAGCGGCCGTCTGCCATCGAACCATGGGCTCGATGGCCGTGTTCGCGCCGTCGGGCGGGATCAAGAACGGCCGACGCGCGACGAAAGTTCGAGGCTGTCTGCCCGCATGCAACGCTTGTCCCACTAGTGCTCCCACCCGGTATCCGGTTTCGCGCTGGTCCACATGCGGATACGTTCGATAGCCGACAAGGATGTTGGCGCACGACACCATCTGCGGTGTCACCAATGCGTGCAGGTCTAAGGTTGCGCCGATAATCGCGGGATGGCCGAGAAACCTCCGCGCCATCGCGAGAATCGTGCCATCGACATCATCGTCGTCGATCGCTACCAGGGCCCCGTGAAGTGCCAACACAAGGGCATCCAACGGCCTGGCCCTTTGCAAGAAGTCCTCCCAGACGGCTATCAACCGTTGATAAACGGCCGGCGTCAACGGCCCCGCAGCCAACGCCGAGAGTTGCACCATTGGAACGATTTCCAGAGGCAATCCGGTGTCTGTCAGGCCGCCCAACAATCCCGCCACTTCGTTGTCGCCCTGCGTCAGCGCGGCCGTCAATACCATGGTTGGATCTGAACGTTCTCCGAGCAACTCCTCCCAGGATGAGGCTTGCGCACAAAACGTATTACTTTCTTGCATGATTTCTGCAATGCCTACTCTCCAAGCTGCCATCTCCTGCACCCCCTTCGGTCAACCGCTCTGATCCACACTACTCCGCCAGCTCATGATCGGTCGAGCGCATATATAGAGTGCGTGGCAGTGCAATACACGGTCGGGGGATCACCCTCCCCCCAGGCCAGGTTGGCCACCACTTCGGGCAGGTGAATAATTCCCAATGCACGACCATCCGGATCCCACACCCAAACCCCTCCCGGACCAGTCACCCAGATCCGACCTACTGCATCCACCTTGAGGCCGTCCACGAATCCGGGACCATGGGTCGGATCGAGAACGGCAACCACTTGGTTGCCGTCGAACAGACCCTGGGTGGTCCGGGTAAAGCGACGGACAAGGTAGTGCGCCGTGTCACTCACGTATAGGTGGCGCTCATCGACATCCCAGGCTAAGCCGAGCCGTTCGGTCGTTCGCAATCATCGACTACGAGTTCGACCGCGTTGGTCGTAGGATTGACCCGATATACCCCTTGAATCGGCTGTTCTCGCATTTGGGGTGGGTCGGACTGTTCCAATCCGTAAACCGGGTCCGTAAACAGAATTTGCCCATCCCGTTGGGTTATAACATCATTGGGACTATTGAATCGTCGACCGTGAAACTGATCGACCACCGAGACAAATTGGCCTGGGGAAGTTTCCACACTGACGCATCGACGAGCTTGTTCGCACACCACTAGGCGTCCTTGATTATCGATGGTCATCCCATTGGCCCGAAAGCTCGGATGACGTCGAATAACTACGGTCCGGGAATGCAGTTGATATCCGTATGTGGTGTCTCCATCGATGTCACTAAACCATAGACACTGCCTTGAGGCATCCCACACCGGTCCCTCGGTAAATCCAAACCCGGTGGCGAGCCGCCGCAAAACCGCCGAGTGAGGCACGACATCGTAAAATCGAGAATCAAAAACGAAAGCATCGACCATTTATCGCAAGTCTCCTTTCTCCTTGGCCTGGGGTCCGACGTTCGTATGAAACCGTCGTTCGGCGAAGTCGAGTTCCATAACCCACAACGCGCGCGTGGTCTCAAACCCAACGGCCCGATACACGGCCACAGCGGCTAGGTTATCTTGGTACACCGTGAGCGTCACTCCAGCCTTGCCTGCTTCTCGCGCCACCGCTAGCAGTTGACGGACTAAAGCGGTGCCGAGGCCTTGTCCTTGCGCCTTCGGGTCGACGTTCACCCCTAAGCTTGGCCACGGATGTTTCCACCCAGCTAAAAAGCCGTAGCCGCCCAACCAATCTCCCATAACCGCTACCCAAACTGGGCCTTGAATCTGTTCGCCGCGAGCCACTGCTCGCGCGGTAGCGAAATCGAACGGATGAGGATGAAACGCTGCCTTCCCTTCCTGGGTCATAGCCTCGAACAAAGTGTAGAGTCCGTGAGCATCCTCCGGTGTAACGGGGCGCAAAATCCATTCAGATGGGTTGGCCTCAGTGGTCATGGTGTGGTTCCTCCATGCTAAGAGAGGCCGTGCTACCAAAAATGTCTGCCAGCATTCCCGTCCAAACGGAGGGATCAATCCCGGGTGGGCACAGGTTGGCCAGACGTGTGCAAAGCGCACGTGACTCTGCCAATAGCGCGGTCCGCACCGCCTCCTGTACTGGCTCGAGATAGCGAGCATAGGTGCCTCGTCCAGGGAGATAACGACCGGAGACAACCATACTGAGGCCTCCCGTTTGAGGTTCCAGGACATTTTCCGCTAGCGCCCAGCCAGAAATTTTTTGCCAGGCCACATTCGCCCGCATCCAGGCGACCACGGCGTCGGTCCAGGCCTCGCTATCGGTCGATCCTTGCGCGGCCAAGTCTGCAACCGATGTTGTGGCCACAAGTACGGCATATTGAGCCGCCAGATCGCGACTCAAGCGGCTTGGGTCCAACATGGGTGCCTGGGCGGGTACCGCGATGGCGGGCCAGGTAAGTGCCCCTAGGTTCGCTGAATTTCTGCCATAGATAGCTTGTAGAGTTCGCCCCCCCAACGAGGCCCAAGATCCTAGGTAGTCGCGGGCAAATCCGTCTAGCCATTTCGGCACGGGATCTAACGGCCGCCGTTGATAATCCCACGCCTCGCTACCGGCCCATAAATAACGGGCCAAAACCATGATCTGAGGCAATTGGGCGGCGGGTGTCTGAGCATTGCCCACGCAGCCTTGCACGCCAGCGGCCAATGCCATGCCTACGGCGTTTTTGACTGGTCCTGGGTTCACCCGAGTATACGGCATGACGGGCTCTCCTTCTACGGCTCCATAGCAAGTGAGCACTGTTCGGTCGGACCAGCCGAGTCGAGCCACCTGGGACAGATCCTGAGGGGGACACAAGAGCAGGGCGTTGCCCTCGGTGACTTCGTGCAAGCCCCGAACCGCTTCGCTCACGTTCGCCTCGTGCCCAGCCGTGCCCCAACCTAGCCATAACCAGTACACGAGTCGTGAACCAGCCGACGCATAGCGAGCCTTCAGTTCCGCATGGAGGCGGAAGAGTTGAACTAGGTCTGTGGTTGGGCTACCGGGCCATCCCCCGGGATCACTGTCAATCATCCAAAACCCATCCGCTTGCGGAAATGTCTCGTATAAGGTGCAGCGTGAGGCCCACAGTCGCTGCAGAGCTGTGGCATCCGCAGGATTGACCGCCTGACCCACACAATAGCGGTAATATTCCCGTTCGCTAAAGGGCACACCTTGGACATCATCGACGACATTGTTAGCCGCTTCACCAACCCAGACCATAAATCCCCACGCGGTTTGGGCATAATCGGACACGGTCTGCATCATCGCCAACCAGTCTTGGTCGGAGGCATCGGGGGGGGTGGCCATGATGCCGACCGGGATCCAGATCTGCAACAAATTAAAGCTTTGGCTGGCGAGCCAATCGATATAGGCCACCCAGTCTGCCTGACCCCAGGTACGCACCGCGTAAGGATAAGCATACAGCCACGCGGTGTGGGCATACATCCCTCGGATGGGAACCACCGGATTGACCACTGTGTCTTGAATCGGAAGGGGTCGTTCGTCCGCCCACGCCCGGAGCAGGTGCCAAACCCCGTACATCGTCCCTCGCGGATGATGCCCTCCCACCCGAATTTCCTGAGCCGATACGGTCAAGCGATAGCCATCGTGTCGGACTCCCTGGAGCGTCCATGCCTTAGTGGCCCATGACGCTCCAATATACACCACAATCGCTTCGGGATCGGACATTCCCTGAGTCCCTTCTTCGACCGACCAGCCCTGGCGTCGAAGTTGCACCGTCAGTTGCTGGACGGCCCGACTCACATAATCCGGCCCGAGATCTCGATAGATCCGAACCGTTCGGCGCTTTGACATCGTTCTACGCTCCCTTGCTCGTCAAATCCGGTCGCTAGCCCGAACCGATCTTCGGGAATCGTCACCGCAGAATCAGACGCCTCCCCGTCAATACACATTGGATAACAAGCCCCCATCGACGACCACCTGGGTTCCGCTAATAAACGATGCATCATCGGAAGCTAAAAACGCGAGCGTTTTTGCCACTTCTATGGGCTCGGCGATTCTTCGCAAGGGATAATGTTCATAAACCTCTCGACGAGATGCCTCGGGGTCCGGTTGATACCGAAAATAATCGGCGACAATCGGCGTTTCAACGTCTCCTGGACAAACTGCCGCGGTACGAATGCCTCGGGGGCCATAGGCTAGGGCCATAGAACGCATTAACCCCAACATTCCCGCCTTGGTGGCACCATAAACCGCAAGGTCGGGATCGGCCACCAGTCCCAATACGGAACTGGTAAATAGCGCGACCCCGCGATTTTGCTCGAGGAAGATGGGGAGGACCGTTTTGCACACATAAAACGTTCCCTTGAGATTGACGTTTATCAAACGCTCAAAGTCCTCATTGGTGAACGTATGCAGTGGCCCCATGACCTGTACCGCCGCGTTATTGACGACAATATCTAAACGCTGGGTCTGAGCAACCACCTGCTGCACAGCCGTTTGAACTTGATCGGGTCGACTCACGTCTGCCACAAGCCCGATCGCCAGTCCTCCTGCTTGCTTTACTGCCGCGACCACGGCGTCAACGCGATCGGCGAGAACGTCCAATACCCCCACGACCGCGCCTTGCCTTGCAAATTCCAAGGCGGTAGCAGCCCCAATGCCGGATCCGGCGCCGGTAATGATCGCGACTCGATCCTGCAAGCGATTCATTGAGAAGTTCCCCTTTCTCCCGAAATTTCGCCGTGTGGCGACACGTGGGTAATGGCTTTCCAGCCATGGTGAACGACTGCGGTGACTGCTGTCTCCCACTTGTCTCCAGGATTGAGGACCACCGTGCGTCCACCACGGCTCGCTTCATCAATGGCAGTCGGGAAGCTCGTCCAAGGTTCCATAGCGACATGATACAATCCCCGCCATCCTCCGTAGACCATCCAGAGCCACACCACCGGAAATGCGGTCACATCAAACGCCATGGCTAGCCCTGGTTGGGTAGATGATCCACTTAACGCTGTCCATCCTTCGGCTAGAGTGTGCGCATAAGCAAACCCATAGGTATTATGGGAGACGTCCGGCACCGCACGGAGATCAATCCGATCCTCACCCGTCCGATTGATCCAGGGCCACGCGTAGGTGCAACCTGGAGTCCCGAAGGCACCTGCGCTGGACTCCTCGACTAATACCTGACACGCCGGCAGATCGAGACGGTATCCGGGACCGATGGCTAACGCGGGATGAATGCCCAACATAAACTCTATCGGACCGTACCCCCGGTTGGTGACTTTATAGAATATGCGAAGGATGGGCCGCTCAGGGTCTAAGACCAGCCATTTATCCACCCGCGCCGGCGTAATGATGCCATCCGCCCAGACGTGGAGCGCAGCACGCCCATCTTTGGATTCGGTAACGGCGTGCCACGGTTGGGTCCACAGTTCTCCTAAGTACGGTCGCATCTCGCCTTTAAAGGAAACCGGGGCTCCGTTGGGAAACGGATCATCCCATCCGCCCGCCCACCAGTCGTCGAAATTGGCTCCAAAAGGGGGACGCACCGGAAGCGTATGGGGATGATGCCACAAAAGGTTTTTGCCCGTGACGCGGTCCCACAAGTTGTAGATTTTCGCCCCTAATCCGGTGAGCACATCCAAACGCACATAAGCGTTTTCTAGCGTGGCGGCCTCGATGTCATGGTACTTCCAATCGGTATGGATTAGCGTGGGCATCAGCCAATTCCTCCGAATTCTACGGCAGCAAAAGCTTGCAAACTGGCGTCAAACACGTCCAAAGTCTGAGCAATATTCTCGGTAGTATGCGCGGCCGAAAGGTAGATGCGCCCTCCCGGCAATAAGTATGTGTCGCCCGCGAGTGCCGAAACGAGGACAGCGTTGTACCGCTCGCTATCAACTTGCAAGTAGTCATCATAGTGGCTGACCAACCCTTCGACACCCAATAGAATTTGGATGACCCCTCCCATTTGATGCACTTGTCCTCTGACATGATTCGACGTTAATAATCGTCGTAGGCCGTCGGCTAAAATGATACTCTGTTGGGTCAAATGGTGCAGTGCCTCGGAAGAAATCAGCTCGGTTAAGGTCGCTCGAGCCGCCTGCAACACGATAGGATTGCCGTTAAAGGTGCCCGCGTGCATCACGCCGCCCTGGTCTGCGAGATCCAAAATGGAGGATGAACCAGCGACCACGCCTAACGGATATCCGTTCGCAACCGCCTTCCCCAATACCACTAAATCCGGCGATACTCCGAAATGTCCAGACGCACCGGAGAGTCCAAGCCGAAAGCCCGTGATCACCTCATCGAAAATTAGGACCGACCCGTTTTCCGTGGTTAAATGACGCAACCACTCTAGATATCCCGGTGCTGGTGCAATAACGCCGGAATTGCACATTACCGGCTCTGCGATGACTGCTGCGATTTCGCCGGAAAATTGTTCAAAAATGGTCGTTAGGGCCGTCCGATCATTCCAGGGACAGACCAGTACATCCTCAAGAACGGAGGTTACCTGTCCGCGGCTTTCGAGCCAGGCAGACCGCGTATTTCTGGGTGGGCGATAGGAAACCAGCACCGAATCCGGCCATCCGTGGTAATGTCCGATGAATTTGACGATTTTCAACCGTCCGGTGGCCGCTCGGGCCAATCGCAAAGCCACCTGAACCGCTTCCGAACCGGTATTGCTGTACAACAACCGGTCGGCAAATGGAAACTGGTCTAAAATCATCTCAGCCACTTCAAACTCAAGCCGATGTTGCGCCCCAAACATCTCGCCCCGAGAGACCTGTTCAGTGACTGCCGTTACGACCGCAGGAGGGCAATGACCTAAAATGATCGACCCCCAGCCTAAGACGTAATCGATCAATCGATGCCCGTCAACATCCCACAAGTAAGGGCCGTTGGCTCGCGAGAAAAATAAGGGGTGCGGTTTCGCAGCTGCGCGCATACTGGTCGATACGCCTCCGACGAGGCTTCTCCGGGACCGTTGCCACAGGGCATAGGATTCGGGCCATAATTCATGCTCCATTGCTACTCGCTCCTTCCTTCTCCTGGGCCATCTCCCGCACCAGTTGTTTGATCCGTTCTCCCAACTGCTGAACTCGTGCGACGGTCATGCGACTGCTAGGGCCCGAAACACTCACGGCCCCAAAAATGTGGCCCGTCGAATCCACAAGTGGCACTCCGACACATCGCACTCCGAGGACCGATTCCTCGTCGTCTAACGCATATCCGGTATTTTGTACAAATGCTAACGCATTCTCTAATGTGATTGCTTGCTCGGCAGTAATGTAAGCTGTGGGATCCTCGGTGGCTGCAAGAAATGCCTTTCCTAAAGCGGTGCGGGTAAAGGATACTAAGTCGCCCGGGTGCTCAGAGATCCGGAACGCATAAAGGCTCTCAAGAATCACGGCATAATATAACTGCCGATCCCGGAGTAGCGCCAAGTTGACGGTCTCTTCGCATTCGCGGTGAAGTTTGTGCAAGGCCTCCATCAGATCCATCTTAAATTGGTTGCCGGTGCGCGCTATCAAGCCTAAATGGATACAGGCTTGGCCCAACGTATAGGTTCTGCTTTCGGCATGCCATACGAGAAAGTTGGCTGCCACCATCGTTTGCGCAATCCGAAACGCGCGCGTCTTAGAGATTCGGAGTCGACGCGCTATGTCGTCCAGTCCTAGTTGAGGTTCCTGAAAGTCAAACAGCGTCAACACTTCCAGCGCTCGCGCGACGATGTCAATCGAATAATCCCGATGAATTTCCCTCACATCCTTCGGGTTTTAGTCAGTCATATGCCTATGTCACATAATAAGGATCATAGGACGATCGCGCAAGTGATGACGAACGTTTATCGACCTGAACGAATCCCCTGTCTGCTGAAGTTCGGCACGACAGCCTCGCTGTCTCTTCTTCACTGTCCGGCAGTTTCAAATGGTCCCGTCGACGCCGTATCGACTCCATACATTCTCCCCCTACCGGGGGATCGGCTTGGGCCTTGGGGAGGAGGGCCGTCCATACGCCATTTCCCATGACGTAGCAGAGTCGAACGGCCCTGTCGCATTGTCGGACATCGTTATATTTCCAAGTAATGTTGAAAAAACAGGGTTGACAATCGATTAGTACTGGCAGTAATCTACCATACCGTAAGGTAAAACGCTGGTTGCAGTGAATGACACCGTCACCACGATAACTTGGTGAACGAGCTAACAACGTGGGAGGCCAGTCATGCACGCGACGGCAAGTTGATTCAAAGTTCCGCTATGCCGAAAGCGAGTTTCGGATTTTTTACTCTCCGCGGGTCAAAGGTTTCGTTTTTTAGGAGAGTGATCGGATACACGAAAACCTTGTTGAGTGGGATGTCGGAGCGACCCCGGCTTCGCGGCCAAAGCGTCAAGTGTGTCCCGCGCGCAGTATAGACGTTAGACGGTGCTTCTGGAGTTTCTCAAGCGGTGGCACCATCCAACACCATCTGCTTTGAGTGGGCTGGGACACGATCGGTCGTATCAATTCCCAACCGCAAACCCATCGACAATGTGCTGGTAGACACTGGCTTTAGCCGTGGAAAGGATACTCCCTAAAGCCGTGTCATGAATGGGTTGCCATGGGGGACAATACGGGCACCGTGGGTGATGGAGATGGGATTGAAGGCATTGCTTACTCCATTGGACGAACGAAGCGAGTTGAATGCACAAACCTTTGGTCGGCTAATGCGCTACGGTCTTGAGACAGGCGTCCATTCTGCGGCTTTTTTGGGAGGCACAATCGGCAAAAGAGCGTTCTCGTCACGACCAGGGTCGCGCTGTGACCTTGAGATCAATGCCGGTGCTGGTGGGAATTGAAGCGTGACGCTGGGAGGATGTGCTTGAGGCGGTACGGTCGGCGAAGAGATTAGGCACCAGACGGTGGTAGTGCCGAGTTTGATGGTATTCGGAAGGTGGGCCACCGTGGAGTTGGCCAAGAGACGTTTCGTATTCGGCTCGCATCGTGCAGATAGCGTTCGTGGCGAAATCCAGGGCGGAAAATCCCAAGATGGAAGCAAAGGACCCAGCAGTCAGGATTGAACCAGAGGAGGTTTATCGAATGAAGAAGCTTGCGCTTCCCAAAACCAAGACATTCACCATAATGGCGGCATTAGGGGCCAGTTTGGGGCTGTTGGTAGCCCACCTAGGCAATGTGGCCTTGGCCGCTCCTGCGATGGCTTCGAGACCGATGACCTTTTGGTATATGGGAGCGACCAGCACCCAAGCCCGGATCGTGCACAACTTGCTGCAACCCTGGGCCCGGCGGCACCACGTTACCGTCACCGTGACTCCTGTGTCCAGTTCCGCCTTCATCACACAGGTGGATACGGCGATTGCGGGAGGCACGCTGCCGAATCTCATGGTGACCTCGCAGGGCTACCCGGACATCTACGCACTCGATCATCTGGCAGTCAATATTTCAGCGGTGGATCCGGCGTTGGCCAAGTATATTAAGGCAAAGGAACCTCCTCTGTTGGCGGCGGGCAACACGGTCTACGAGGGGAAGGTCTACGGGGCGCTTGAAAGTGCAACACCGGCTCTGACGTTCGTCAATACCACCAAACTCAAGCAACTGAGATTGCCC
This sequence comes from Bacillota bacterium, assembly GCA_023475835.1. Lineage (GTDB taxonomy): Bacteria > Bacillota > Sulfobacillia > Sulfobacillales > Sulfobacillaceae > JAMCVM01. The sequence continues at coordinate 15,277 of JAMCVM010000174.1, forward strand.
CTGCCGACATCCTGGAAGGTCTTGGATCACGTAATCATCCCAAGTTTAACCAAGCATCACCTCAGCTATGCCGGTCCGGTGGATTCCGAATGGGACTGGTATGCCGTCTTATACTCGTTCGGAGGACAGGTGTACTCTCCGGCCGGAAACAAAGTCGTGCTGGCGTCTTCAGCGGGGCAAGCGGCTATAAAGGCTTACCTCGCCCCCTATGTGGTCAACCACGTGTCGACCAGTACGGGGCCGACGCAGACCATGGCCGACCTGTTTGCCAGTGGGAAATATCCGGTGCAGATTCAAGACTCAGGATTTTTCGCTAATGTCACCCACGTGCCCCACTTTCCACTGAAGAACTGGGAAGTGCTCCCCTATCCCGCGGGCACCAAGGGCGATTATACCTGGACCGGAGGCACGTCGGTGACGGCCTTTAACCATGGCGCGTCCGTCAACCGCGAAGAGACCAGTCTCATGGCCTATTTCTGGAGCGCACCCGTGCAACGGGCCATCTCCGAGCAGTTTGACACGAAGACGGCGACCTTGTACACCGTGGCCAACATGGCCGCCTGGAAGGGACTCAAAGTACCGGGGATGACGCCGACGGACTTGAAGACTATGCAAACCTCCGTCCTGCACAGTATCGGCGTACAAGCGCGCACGAAAGTGACGACGGCCCAGATCAAGGGAATGGGCAATACCTGGGAGACCATCCAAAACAATTTTGACAAAATGGTGCTGCCGAAAGCGACCTTGAAAGGCGATGTGGTGCTCTTAAAGAAAGCAGCGGTAGCCCTGCAGGCGGGCATCAACAGTCAAGGTGGCTAACCCCACCGCGATGGGGTAGAGGGCACCGCATCGGGAACTTGCATGAAGGAGGCCTGGCCGTGATGATCAGCGTGCGGAAAGCAGTCCCCATTGACACGGCAGCGGGCAGGACGTGGAAGAAAAGTCCCGTCCTGCCCTACGTTTTCTTGGCGCCGATGGTGCTATCGTTGCTCGTCTTCACTCTGATCTCCGTGCTTTGGTCTCTGGGGCTCAGCTTTACCAATGATAACTTGGTCAACCCCACGCACTTCGTGGGCATGGGCAGTTACGCCTATGCCTTGCTCCACTCGACCATGTTTGGGTTAGCGGGGCGTCACAGCCTATGGTCTGTCGTCGCCGTCCCTCTGAGCATTGTCATTTCCTTGGGCGCTGCCTTTTTAATTAATGCTCTTCCATGGAGGCAAGGCTTGTTCCGCTTCATCTGCTATTGGCCTTTCCGGTCGTTCGGATACCGGAGAGCACCGCCAAAGTCCCGGCCCTATGTTCCGCATCGAAAAGAGAGGCCGCGAGCGCAATCGGGTGGGAGGCATTCATGGTGTTGCAGGTAATCGTTGTTCCGCATTCGCATATCGACACCGAATGGTATTGGACGTATGACACGACCATCCAGTGGTCGCGAGAAATCGTGCAGCAAGCCTTGACTCGGATAGCCCAAGACCCCCGCTATCACTTTAGTCAAGATCAAGTCTCCGTGATGGCTCCCGTGTGGAACCAAATGGCCGATGACGAGCGAACGGCATGGCGGGAAGCCGTGGCCCGCGGCCAATGGGAGCCGTTGCTCGGCTTCTTCACGTCGTCCGAGTTGGCGGAGCCGTCCGGGGAGTCGTTGGTCCGTCAGATCTTGTATGGCCAGGCTTGGACGCAAGCTCAGTTGGGTCAAGCCGCTCGCATTGCGTGGCTGATTGACCAATTCGGGCAGATCCCACAACTGCCACAAATCCTGACACAGGCGGGGTACCAGGGTTATGTGTTTTGCCGTGATCTTCCACTCGATCGCGACATCACGCAATTCCCGGCTGATTTCTGGTATCAGGGCCCCGACGGGAGTCGTCTATTGACTCACTGGTTGACGACGGTCGGCTACTGCGTCGGTCCTGAGACGCTGGCGGATCGCCTGCCCACTCTTCAGCACCATAGTCATCAAAACCTATGGTTGATACCTTGGGGTTGCGATGTAGTGCGCCCGGAGATGTCGGCTGCTGAGGTGTTGGACTTTGTCTCGCAGGCAGTACACCAGATCGTGCCCGACGCCGTGGTTAGCTTGGGAACGCCTAGCCAATACTTCGACCGCCTCGGCGAACAGGCAGACGCATTGCCCACGGTCGACTGGGATTTTAACCCACCGCGCCGCCGGGGTGACCTTCGGGGGACATTCGATAACCGCTATCGATTCAAGGTGTGGCACCGACAGGTGGAAGAAATGTTGGTGGCGACGGAGACGCTGGCCGCCACGCTTGGTGTGCCCCTCGGCGAGCACTGGATGCGAAACTGGGAGCTTCTCCTACTGTCAGAGTTTCACGACACGATGGGAGGCAGTTGTAGTGACACGGTGTTCGAACGAGCCATGGAACGGCTGACCGGAGCGGCTCAAGACGCGCAGTGCCGGCAAACCCAATACCTAGGAGGCCTAGGGCTCGACGAGGCCGTTCCCGTGTTTAATCCGCGGCTACAGTGGGGTTGCGAAGTGATTACCCTCTTACCAGGCGATGCCACCGGAGCATGGATAGGTCAAGATGGAGACGGCAATCTGCTTCCGTCGCGGCAAGTGGCTCCTGGATCGCCCGTCGAGTGCGTCCTGAAGCTGCCTGGGCTCAGTGTGGGGTCGGTACGCGTCGTGCGCGGATCTGAGTCGACGGTGGAGCGAACTTGGCTAACGCGCGAGGACTCGGAGGTCATTGTGAAAACCACACAGTATACGGCCTGCATTCAACCTCGTGAGGGCACCTTGTCATGGGTGAAGACTCCGGATGGGCAAGGTCTTTGGGAAACCGAAGACCGGGCCAATAGCGTCGAATTCTGGCACGAAACGGACCCCGATTTGGAAGGCACGCTGACATTGAATGGGCACCGCGAATTGCTTAGCGCCCCCCCGGATGAATGTTGGGTGGAACGGAGTGCCTTGGGGTATACGCTCAGAATTGGTCGCCCTGCGCTAGGCGGTCGCCTGCGCCAAACATTTCGATTATACGATCATACGCCGAGAATCGACTTGCGACCTCGAGCTGGAAGGCGTGGTCCCGCCAGACGGCCTCCTGGTCGTGCGCTTTCCGCGTCGAGGAGGAACCCATTCAGGGATCTGGTATGAAACGCCGTTTGCTTTGACTCCTCGGCCTGAGGGGCATTTTGCCGCGCATACGTTTGCGGCGAGCGGTGATCGAGAAGGGTTAGCGGTGCTCAACCGTGGAACCCCCGGCTATTGGTTTGAGCCGACGGCGTGGTATCTCGTGTGGTTGCGCGCCATTGGGGATTATACCCGCTATCGTACGAGCGCCACCACGGCGCGCAAAGTGGGCCCTTTTCCGGAGATGTTGCGCCATGTGGTGACGGAATATTCCGGTGGCAAGACCGGAACGAGCTTGGCGAGGGAGGTGGGCGATCACCATTTGCAATACGCCCTGCTGCCGTTTTTCTCGAGTCTGCGCGAGAGTCGGGTGGCAGAAACAGGCCAAGCGTGGAATCGACCGTTTGTTGTAGGGCCCTCGAGTGGCGTGGCGGGCTTCCGAGCAACCCATGAAGGTCCGCCAATCACCCTATCCGGTCTCCCTGTGTTACTGGATGCGTTCAAAGAAGCCGAAGATGGTCAGGGATGGATTCTTCGCTTTCATGAACCCTACGGCCAGTCAGGTTCGCTGACGTGCCTACTCGGATCTCGGTTTCAAGGTGCCAGGCGAGTGGATCTTCGCGAACGTGCCCTCGCTCCGGTTGAACAAGGTCCTACGGTCACGATGGCCGTCACTCCGTTTCAGATACAAACGTGGCGTCTGATCGACCGAGGCTCAGGCCAATGATCCCGAACCGCTACCTCGAAGGCGGCCCGGTGCCAAGCAGCCGTTGCTGGCTAAAGAATGTCGAACTAGTGACAAGGTCATCCCCTGTGATTACCATAGATGGCGTTCGAGCACGAGATCCTCCAGTGCTTCGGTTTGTACGGAAGTTTTCGGAATCCTTGGTGACTGAAAAGGAATGCGGTCGGACCTCCGGTCACGGAGGAAGAGCCGAACTCTCCTACTACCCAAGGAGGGCAAGGGTGGCCGATTGGGACTTCGTTATCGCCCAACATAGTGTGATGCCTACCGCACCGAGGTCACTATCAAAAATGGACAGTTTGTGTGGTCGGGCTTAGGGCATGGAAGGATGAGGCACCTCGCGCACCTGGCCTTTCCGGTCGTTCGGATACCGGAGAGCACCGCCAAAGTCCCGGCCCTATGTTCCGCATCGAAAAGAGAGGCCGCGAGCGCAATCGGGTGGGAGGCATTGAACGATGAGGCGCTTGCCGAATCGTTCCATCTCGTGACCCCCCACCACACCGCACGCAATTTTCACTAGGAGGAGTTATGGCACTCACCGTCATGGTTGTTCCCCATTCCCATATCGATACCGAATGGTTTTGGTCGTATGAGACCACCATTGATTGGGCCACCGAAATTCTTCGCCAAGCGTTGAACCGCACGGTGGATGACCCTAAATACTGCTTTAGTCAAGATCAAGTCACGATCATGGCCCCCGTGTGGGATCAGCTGGACGATGCGAGCCGCACCGCCTGGCAATCGGTTGTGGACCAAGGTCGATGGGAACCCCTCTTGGGATTCTTCACGTCACCAGGCTTGGCTGAGCCAACGGGTGAATCCCTGGTTCGGCAAGTGCTTACGGGGCAGGAGTGGACGGAAGCGCATTTCGGTCGCCCTGCCCGAATTGCCTGGCTCATCGACCAGTTTGGGCAAATTCCGCAGTTGCCGCAGATTCTTTCTCAGGCAGGATATGTCGGTTATGTATTTAGCCGTGATCTGCCGCCGGATCGCGACATCGCTAACTTTTCTGCGGACTTTTGGTACCAAGGGCCCGATGGTAGCCAGATTTTGACCCATTGGCTGGCCGGCCACTATAGTATCGGCCCGGGTAATCTGGCAGAACGTTTGAAAGTCCTTGATCAGCACAGCCGGCACGATGTGTGGCTGGTCCCTTGGGGTAGCGATGTAGTCCGTCCCGAAATGTCCGCAACCGAAATCCTCGGCATGGTGACCGAAGCGGTCCACCACCTGGTTCCCGAGGCTGAGGTGTGCTTGGGCACGCCCAGTCAGTACTTCGAGCGCATGGCGAGCCACGGTGTGGCGTTGCCCGTGATCGATTGGGATTTTAATCCACCCGGGCGGGTGCGAGGGGATCTTCGCGGAACGTACGATAATCGGTATCGGTTCAAGGTATTGCATCGTTCCGTCGAAGAGGGGCTGGTGGCCACCGAAACGCTGGCAGCGGTATTGGGCGTTCACCTCGCGGGAACGTTTCGGCGGCACTGGGAGTTGCTTCTGCTGTCGGAGTTTCACGATACCATGGGAGGGAGTTGCAGTGATACCGTGTTTGAACGGGCCATGGAACGTCTACAAGGGGTTCGTGAGAATCTTCGACAGTTCCAAACCCAATGGTTATCCCAAACCGTGCGCCACGACGAAATCGCAGTCTTCAACCCCTGGGTCCAAGCCCAGTCGGATCTCATTAGCGTGTTACCGGGTGACGCCACCTCGTGGTGGAGTGTGCAGGATCGTCAGGGACGCGTCCTGCCCTCGCGACAGGTAGCCCCAGGTTCGCCGGTTGAATGCCTCGTGACGGTCCCAGCTCTGAGCGTGGGTGCCGTGACCTTGGTTCGGGGAGGGTCCTCGGCAGGCACTCGGCAATGGTTGAACCACGATAGTCCGAACGTGACGCTGGAAACTGCATATTACCAGGTCGAGATACGCCCGCGCGATGGATTCTTGGGAGAGTTCCGAACGCATTCGGGGCAAATGATCAGTGCCCGCGACGATGGGATGCATCGCCTAGAATGGTGGTCAGAGACAAAACCAGACCTAGAAGGCGCAATCCATCTCAATGGAACTCACGAGGCGCTGGTGGAAGATCTCGATGAATGTTGGATTGAACAGAGTGCCCTAGGTCAGATCGTGGGATTCGGTCGACCAGCCATGGGCGGGCGTCTTTGCCAAACGTTTCGTTTGTATCACCATACCCGTCGGATTGATTGCGATGTCTATCTCGAGGGAGTCGTGCCCGACGACGGGATGCTCGTCGTGCGATTTCCCTATCGAGAAGGACCGGAGTCCGGTATTTGGTACGAGACTCCGTTTGCGCTCACACGCAGGCCGAAGGGCCACTATGCAGCCCAATCGTTCGCGGCCAGCGGAGATCGAAAGGGCATCGCGGTATTCAACCAGGGCACTCCCGGATATTGGTTTGACACCGAGGCGTGGTTCTTGGTGTTGTTGCGATCCGTGACGCGCTATAATGCCTATAGTGAAAATGCGACGAAGTCGCTCGGTATGGGTATCTTCCCAGGAATGCAACGACACCCGGTGGACGAATATTCCCTGGGAAAGACAGGGACGGTCTTGGCCCATGAAGTCGGGAACCACCATCTACAATACGCCATGGTGCCTTATGAGAGCGGTCTGGCAGAAAGTCAAGTCGCAGAGCAAGCCCATGCGTGGAATCGGCCATTCGTGACGGGGGTGGGTCGTATCGGGAAGGATACTGCCGCCGAGGTGGGACCTCCGATATCTTTGGAGGGAATTCCCGTGATTCTAGATGCCCTGAAACCTGCTGAAGACGGGAAGGGATGGATTTTACGGTTTCATGAACCCTATGGGGAAAAAGGAACGCTGACTCTACGTCTCACCTCCCGGTGGTCCACCGCGTGTCGGGTCGACCTGAGAGAGCGATCGCTGGATGAAAGTGGTTCCGGGCCGACCATCACGACCACGGTCTCTCCCTTTCAAATCCAATCCTGGCGACTTATCGAAAAGGAGCAAAGCGAATGATTAGCGACTTACGCATTACATCCATTGAGGCGACTCCGGTTACCGTCCCCATGAAGGCCCCGTTACGATGGAGCATGGGCGTAGAGACCGGAACGACACGGTGTATCATCCAGGTGCATACGGAAGCGGGGATTACGGGGATCGGCGAAACGTATGGCGGATCTAGCACGGTGCGAGCGGTGAAATTTCTCGAACAACGGTTTCGTGGCATTGACTGTTGGTCCGTGGACCGCATGGCTCGGATCGCGCAAGCCTTCCGAATTGCGTATGAGACCTTTATTCCCGCCCATGTCTACGCCGGCATCGAAATGGCTGTCTGGGATATCTTGGGCAAGAGCACGGGGCAGTCCGTGGCATCGCTCCTCGGGGGAACCTTTCGACAACATATTCCCGTGTCAGCCTATCTGTTTTACCGATACGTCGGAGAGGACGGAATCGGGGGAGAAGATACCCCTGCAGCGATGGCAGATCGCGCCGAAGCATTGGTGGAAGAACATGGATTTCGTGTGGTTAAGTTCAAAGGAGGCGTTCATGCGCCAGAGGAAGAACTCGCGACTTTGCGTGCACTGCGGCAACGCTTACCCCACGTCAAACTGCGTTACGACCCGAATGCTGCCTGGTCCGTCGAAACCGCAATCACCATCCTTCCTCAAATGGCCGAAGTCGGCTTGGAATATGCCGAGGATCCGACCGACCTGATCGAGGGGATGAGTCGTCTCCGAGCGGCTGTCGCGGTGCCCCTAGCCACCAATATGTGCGTCACTCGATTTAGTGACATCCCCCTGGGATTTCGGATGGGAGCCGTGGATATTATTCTGTCGGACGTTCATTTTTGGGGAGGACTCGCCCAATGCCGGAAACTTGCAGGAGTCGCGGAAACGCTCCAGTTAGGATTGGGCATGCATAGCGATCGGGAATTAGGCATTTCGACGGCGGCGATGGTTCAGTTCGCAGCAGCCACGCCGACGCTGATGTATGCGATAGATTCCCATTACCATGACCAAGTTGATGATATTATCACCACGCCGTGGACGTATGTTCACGGCGGATTCCGCCTCCCACCGGGTCCTGGCTTAGGCGTCGAGGTGGACTGGGACAAAGTCCGCCATTATCATCAGTGTTTTCTGCAAGACGGTGAAGTCAATGAATTTTTCGACTCCCACCGCCCGGATTGGATTCCCATTTTGCCGTTGTACTAAGAAGTCTCTCCGCACTACCCCTTGTCGGTCGACGAGAGGTAACCTCAAGCTATGCCAGGCTAGAAGCGAGCCGTGGCCGTCCACGGCACTTTGGTCGGCTCGTGACCCGATCTCATGGGTCGTCGTGCGGGTCCGACGCCTCGTGTGGCACCATCACGACACCAATCCCTCAGACGAGGTCCTGTAGGAAAGGATGGAAGCCCTCATGACTGATGCCAACGATTGGCTTACTAATGTGAAAGTATTAGGGAACGGGCGCGAACCAGCCCGTAGTACCTTTGTTCCTTGTGGGGACGAAGAATCGGCCTTGCACGGGGACCCTGGACTATCTGAACGATTCCTTTCGCTCAATGGTCGGTGGTCATTTCGCTACCAAACCGATTCAACCACCGGGGACGAGGACCTGCAGGCCGAGGCGGTCTGGAATTCAATCGAGGTGCCGGGGCATTGGCAGTTACAGGGATATGGACGTCCTCAGTATACCAACGTGCAGTATCCCTTTGCGGTGGATCCTCCAAATATTCCCTCTGATAATCCCCAAGGATGGTATCGCCGAACCTTCGTATTGCCGCAAGGCTGGGATCAACGTCTCGTGTTTCTTCGTTTTGAGGGCGTGGACAGCGCCTTCTCCGTTCGGCTCAATGGAACTGCGGTGGGACTCAGCCAAGGTAGTCGGATTCCCTCAGAATTTGAGGTGACGTCGTGGCTCCGGACCGGCGAGAATGTGCTCGACGTCCACGTCTTTCAATGGTCTTGGGCGAGTTATCTCGAGGACCAAGACATGTGGTGGCTTTCAGGCATCTTCCGTTCGGTTTCGTTGATCGCTCGTCCTGTTCAATTTATCCAGGACGTCGATCTGCGGGCTGACTACGATTCCCCAACGGGAAAGGGGCAGCTGACGGCGGTCATCGACGTACAACGGCGCCGAGCAAGCGAGGAAGCCGATACCCTCCTCCGCGTGACGGTTTACGGTCCGGACCAACGCTCTATCCTCTGGAAAGGCGATCGACCGCTCGATAGACTCGAGCGGTCGATCCAGGTCAGGCTTGTGGTCGCGATGGACGCGGTCGATCCTTGGTCAGCGGAGTCGCCAACCCTCTATCATGTCGTTGTAACCTTGTTGACCCCAGAGGGCCATGTGCACGAAGTGGTCCATCAGGCCATTGGATTTCGAACGATTGCTATCATCAACGGCCTCCTACAAGTGAACGGCGTTCCCATCATGCTGAAAGGTGTCAATCGGCACGAGTTTCATCCCCAATGGGGACGAGCCTTGCCGCTGGCTGTGATGGAACAGGACATTCTGCTGATGAAACAATCCAATGTGAATGCAGTACGCTGCTCGCATTATCCTCCCGACTCGCAGTTCTTAAATTTGTGTGATCAGTACGGACTATGGGTCATTGACGAGGCCGATCTTGAATGTCACGGGATGGAGACGGTGAATCAATTGGATCGCCTGTCTGACGACCTCGCGTGGCAACCCGCCTTCCTCGACCGCATGCAGCGTATGGTCGAACGAGACAAAAACCATCCGTCAGTGATCATCTGGTCCCTTGGCAACGAGGCTGGCTACGGACGCAATCATCGGGCTATGGCAGACTGGGCAAAGCATCGAGATGCGACACGGGTTGTGCACTATGAGGGAGACCGACGAGCGGACAGCACCGATCTGTTTAGCACGATGTATACGCCTCTGCCTGAGTTGGTAGCACTCGGACAGAAGGTAGAGTCAGCCAAACCGCACATCTTGTGTGAGTATGCACCAGCGCAAGGAAATGGGCCAGGTAGCCTCGAAGAATATTGGGATACCTTTTATCAGTATCCAAGACTACAAGGAGGATTCGTTTGGGAATGGATCGATCATGGCATTTTACAAACCGATTCGCAGGGCCATGCCTGGTACGCGTACGGCGGCGATTTTGGGGAGTATCCACATGATGGCCACTTTGTCATCGACGGATTGCTCTTCCCCGACCGTACCCCCTCCCCTGGTTTGATGGCGTTAAAGAAGGCCATCGAACCGGTACGTCTCGAACCCGATCCAACCCATGCCGCGCGGTTTATCATCAAAAATCGTTATGATTTTCTCAGCTTGGAGAAACTAGCGGTAACCTGGACCCTCTTTGATGGACACCAAGTCCTTGAGGGTGGCCAACTAGGCCTGCCCACCCTGGCCCCAAGAGAGCAGGGAGAATTGTTGATTCCGAGTCCGAACCTACAACATGGGAGCCTTTTGCGCCTATCGGTCCGGCTTACAGCCCCTACCCCGTGGGCCGATGCGGGACACGAGGTAGCCTTTGCCGAACGGCCTATAGCCTCCACAAGCATTGTTCCGATCTCTCTGACCCTAGCTTCGGCACCGCTGACCTGCCTCGAGCACGACACCGAGATCGTGCTCGAGGGGCGCGAAGTTCGCTGGATATTCCATCGCCTCAGTGGTCAGTTGACTTCATGGAAGTTTCAAGGCTATGAGTTGGTCACCGAAGGACCCGTCGTAGACTTATGGCGGGCCCCCACCGATTCTGATGCGCGGTTTGTTCCCATGTGGCAGAGGTTTCGGATGGGCCATCTGCGCCAGCGGATCGATGGCACCGCCTGGACCTACCATGGCCAAGATCAGGGAGAATTCGTGGTGCATAGCCGATTGGCACCGCCGTCTTTGGCCTGGGGAGTAAACCTGACCTATCGCTACCTAGTCTACGGCTCGGGAATGATACGCCTCTGCGTAGACGCTGTGCCCGAGGGTGATGGACCTACACTTTGGCCGAGGTTCGGCATCGTGATCCGATTGCCCCAATCACTGAGCCAACTCACGTGGCAAGGACGCGGTCCCGGCGAAAGCTATCCCGACAGTTTTCGTGGTCAAAGACTCGGAGTGTATCACGCCCATGTTGACGACCTCACGACCCCGTATATCGTCCCTCAAGAGAATGGAAGTCATGAGGATACCGACTGGGTCATCGCCGCCAATGGTCGGGGGGTAGGGCTCTTGGCCCTAGCCGACGGGCATTTGGCCTTTAGTGCTCAGCGATTTAGTCGTCAAGCGCTGGAAATGGCTAAAAATCACCACGATCTGATTCCGGAAGACCGAGTGACGTTGTACTTGGACTGGTGCCAACAGGGGTTAGGCCGTGCTACTGGTGGCCCTGATGGTTTACCGCAACATCCGGTACAGGCCGGTCCGATGCATGGCTCGATTTGGCTACAGGCGGTCGACAGCAATGTGCTGAGTCCTCACCATGCCCGCCGAATTCGTCGGCCGTGAACCATGCGACCAGCGGTGATGCTCCAAGGCACTGGTTCAGTTCCCTGTAGCGGACACACCTCAGGACTCGGGGAAGAATACGTTCCACAACTCGATTAAGCATCATTGGGGTTAATTTTCAAATCAGGGACATGGACCTCCTTCTGCGGCTAAAAAGCCAGAGGGGAGGTCCACTGACCTCCGCCAGAAACTTAACGCTACCCATCATGAAACTAATGACCAGCAAGGGCGTCCCAAACTGGCCTCGGTGGAGGTGGTCAAGATCGTCGCGATTACGGCAATTCCCCAGCTTTAGCTATGCAGTTCGTGCGACCTGCGGTGAGGGCCGCAATGGCTTTGGAGTGGAAGCCCCTGGCTTTAGCGGAGGGAGGATGTCCACGAAAACCTTGCCACGCCGCGCCCGCGACGCTAAATACGGTCGAAATCGCGAGGAGTCCGACGGAATTTCGGTCCAAAAATAGCACAAACTAAGGCCTCAGTCAGAACCAATACCGATGGTCGCAAGACTAGTGCCCTACCAAGCTGTCGGCATGAAGACTCTTCGTGCATGTTCAGGTTCCTACCGACTCGACTAGGCACAGCGCAAAAGCCCTGCCCGAAAGCCGCCTTTCCTCAGTTCTCATGTGGCTCTCATTGGTAGCGATTAAACTCAGTCATGGTACCCTGTTGGTTCAGTGCGGGCGGGGTACCAGAGCGGGTGCGTCTCACACTGATGGGTGACACCAAGGAGGAGATTCCCATGATCAATTTCCGACGATGGTTATCGGTCACGGTGGCCGGAGTAGCTGCGGCAAGCCTCGGGGGCATGGCGCTAGCGGCAACCGTCCGTTCGAGCCCTCTGCTGCAAAGCCCGTTATATGGCAATATTCCCAGGGTGACCGTTCGCGGAGTGGCCTCGGCAACGGCTCCTTGGGTGTTGGATGGGAAGGTGACGTTGACGCGGACGTATTTACGTGCCTCTGGCAAGTGGATGGTGATCCCTGCCGAATATATGGCTACGGGGGCGATCGTGCCCAAGGCAATGGTCGGGACGACGGGCGGATTTCCCAAGCTCGTGGCGGACATTACCGACGCCCACGGCGGCCACATCGTGACCACTCCCGTGGTCTTAACTAAGAAAGGCACGTTTCATTTCAACATGCCTTTGCACCTCACCGGTCCCATTCGCGAGCCGATCGTGCTCATCGGCCCCCCGGGCAGGAAACCTCACACGATTGGTGCCTGGTTTGCCGCCAGTAACTTTCTCAAACAGTATGGCGAAACCACGCCGGCAATGATTCGGTCGTGGACTAAGGCGTCGCACGGCGGTAGCACGACCCACTCGTCCAGTTCCGGGTCATCAGGAGGCTGGTAGGATCACCTAGCGGCACGCGAACCAGACCAATGGGCCCTCAGGGGCCGGTTGGTCTGGTTCGGATCTACGCCGAAAACAGCGGCTCGATCAGTTCCTTGATCCCTGTCGAGGGCTCCCGCCGTTCCAATAGAATTCGGGTACCGGCCGTCATGTCCCTCGGTGCCATCCGATAGAACGCAACCCATCGTACCGAGTCGGAGGGGTGCGCATGCGAACTTCCCCGGTGTCAATTTTGATGGCAAATTCCGAACCAGTTGCCCCGCACTCGGTCCCCAACCGAAACCGGGAGTATGCGTGTTTTGGACGACGTACCCTAGACGCCACCAGCCGACACCAGGTTCGGCATGGTGTTTTGGCTAACTCCTTTTGTCTATGGTTTGGCTAAGCCTGTCGTCATCAGTTCTAGCCTAATTCCAGGGTTGGACTAGTGGTCGGGGACCTCGCCCTATGGTATTCTCAGCATTCGCTGATTGGCGTAGGCAGTGGGTTTTCTGGTGAGCTTTACAGCGAATACTGGGGGTGCGTCAATCAGCGAATCCCAGCCCTCTGGGCTGATCTCGACTTTACGTCTGGCTCTGATCGGTGGGATATCTGATGGCACGAGAGAAGGCGGCTGGCTTTTAGCACGGGCACCATGAAGACTGAATTTGGTGCGCACGAAGAGCTTGGCCTTGACGGAGCGTCTACCGAAAACGCGAAAGCGCGCCACGACCGATCCGAGATGCCGGTTTTCCCGCCCAAACACTGGTCAAGGAATGTGAGACAACCAGTAGTTTTCGTGGCCAAACAGCGTGAGACTCGACATTAGTGAAAGTCTAACCCCCTGCTCGTTTCTCGTTCTAGCGATCATGTTTTAGAGCATCAGCCCCGTTTCAACGCCTATTACGTGGGCGTAATTAGTGGGTTTTGGCGTCAAGAAACATACCAACCGGAGAAGTCTGAGTCTGGCGATCGACAACGCCGATCCGACTCCCGAATCGCTCCCAGACACCAAGGGGATCGATCGGGGCCAACGCTACTTGGCCGTGACCACCTCCCCTCAGAACCAGACGCAGTTCTTTTCTGGGTGAGCCATTGCCCACCCAAGCGAGGCGTTTCCGAGAGTGCGTTCGCGTCTTTCACATCTTCAGTCGAAAGGACTCGCAGTGCCAAACGCCGCCTGCGGTTTTGGACTCTGCGAGAGAGACGGTTTAAGGCGGACGTGAACCATCACATGGCCAAAGCCGTTGTGGAGCCAGGCTTCCTGATTGGCAGGGAAGCCCTCACCCATATCCGAGAACGGACGACCACCAAAGGAGCGAAAAACCGTCGCCAGCAAACCAAACGGGCCTTTGCCGAATTGGAAACCTTTGTGGCGTATAAGGCCCAACTTGCAGGAGGCTTGACCATCACGGTGGATGCCGACTACAGGTCCCAAGGGCGCCCGCACTGCGGGGATGTTTCGAAGCGAAACCGTCCTAACCACGGATTGACCTTTGTGTGCAAGTGCTGTGGCTTTACCCTCCATGCCGATCTGGTCGGGGCCCGCGATGGGTCGAACAAGGAAGCCAAAGTGGTCGGCGCAGTCTGACCAAAGCCAAGCGCCTGCAAAGGTTCCCGGAATTGCGGTGGGGTGCAGGCCAATGTTGTCAGGTTAAGGATTTGGAAAACATTTGTTTCAGCCTAAGTATTATTCTTTTTGCCGAAATAACCTAAATACAACCAGTAATGTAACGCGTACGAAGTAACTATGCAAGATTTGATTGTGCAATAGCCAATAATTAATAATCGGACGCCTCGTTTAAGCAACACGAAGCCACCCTTCGAAATGTGCGAATTTTTTCGAAAGTAGTGGTTAGCGCCCTCGGATTGGAATGTGGGCCTGCTCGGTT
>JAMCVM010000032.1 GCA_023475835.1 Bacillota bacterium
GATCTTTTAAGCATTCCGGTTCCCCAATTCAAATCGGTTCGATAATACGTGTCAACTCCCCAAACGCCTTGCGCCGCAAGGCGTTTGCTTCTTTATCAATCGCTAACTAGGAAAGTCCTGCTAGATGACATTGTTCCAGTGACAAGATAAATTTTTGGATGAGGAAGTCTGTCGGCAGTACCAGTTTGACCAACGCTGACCCGAAGGATTTATGTGCCCCAAGTGCAAAGGCACGAAGTATTGGACCGTGCAAAGATCGGGGCGGACCGCTCCGGTGTACGAATGTGCGGCGTGTGGTCATCAAGCGTCGGTGACTGCGGGGACGATCTCTCAGCGCACCAAGGTGGCCTTGCGGATGTGGTTTTGGGTGATTTATAGGATTGCGGTAGATCAAGGAGGCAAATCAGCCCTTGTTCTATGCTAAGCCGCGAATTAGGGTTGCCATAGGTTACGGCGGGGTTGCTGCATCACAAAATCCAGCGGGCGATGACGGAAGGTAACAGTCGGTATCGGTTCGGAGGCTTGTTGGAGCTCGATGATGCCTATTTTGGAGGCGTCAGTCAAAGTCCTGGGCGTAGTCTAAGGATGGCCCCGGCAAGCGAGGTCGCGGAACGGATCAGACCCGGTAATCGTCGGCGTCAGCCTCACGGGCGAACGCCATCCGCAGTATGCGGTTTTAGAGGTGGTGCCGGACCTCAAAGACCAGACCGTGAAATCGGTACTGGAACGAAGGGTGGAAAAGAACGGGGTGTGGCTGACGAACGGCGCCCCGGTATATACTGCGCGCAGTTCAACGTTTTCGTTTTTGGGAGCAAGCTATCGTGTTGAAAAACCATTGTGCAGCAAGGTGTTGAAACGCCCACAGCCTTGGCGTTAAACCGTCAAATGTGATCCGCGCGCAGGATATGCGAGTGTAGCCCAAGAGCATCATGTGGAACAGAAGGTGACACTCAGCACCGGTCCGCAGGCAGAGGTGGTGTTTCATTGGGTCAATATCGTCATTAGCAACGCCAACGCCGAATATTGCCGGGACCTTTCACGGGCCCGGCGAGCGTGGCCGCGCGCCTGGGCATCACGCGAGCGACCTTGCGTCGGGACCGTAAAGCAGCGCCGGATACGATCGCGAAGGTCGAAACCCAACTCGATGCCCTGGACGGAGGCTCTGGATTCGCTGAAGGCCATAGGCCCGCTCAACCCTCTGGCCCCCGGGGCACGACCTGCGTCGGCATCCATAGTCGCCCGCTATCACGAAACCGTCCGACGTTTAGCCGCTGAAGGGGAAGGGCATCCAAGGATTCCTGCCGTGATTGTTCGTGAAAGTCAAGGAAGGTTTTTCGGGCAGCGCCAACACGGTATACCAGTATTTGCTCAAAGTGCGGCACGAAAACGCCCTAGCTGGGAACAGCCGATCCGAAAGTCAGGCCTCAGATCCGACGAAGAGGCTTTGATACGCGCGCCCCCGTTGCGAAGCCCAGCATGACCATGAGCGCTGCATGGGATAGGGAGTGGGAAGCCAAGCTCCCGATTGTGGCTCGGCTACGGACATGCCTGTCCACCTTTACCACGATTCTGGATGCCGGCGATGAGGCGGGCCGGGACCCATTCATTCGAACGTATCAGGACGACGACTCGGAGCCGAGTGCGGAGTTCGCTTCTGGATAAAAACAGGATATCGAGGCGATGAAAAACTGCCTCCGTTATCCGACCATTGGCAATGGTCCCATGGAGGGGACTAACAACCAAATCAAAATGGTCCGTCGCCGGGGGTATGGACGAGCAGGACTGGAACTCCTCAATGCGTTCTTCACCCTCCCCTGGTCTGACGATGATTTAGATCCTACGCAGGAACCTTATCCCGAGGCTGCCTAGGCAGCCTCCAATCCAAGTATCATCTGAACCCCCTTCCTGGATGGACTGCGAATCGGGCATGGTCCACCACGCTATCTCGGCTTCGAACGGTCGTCCGTTCTATTCCCTGGGAGATCGATTGTCACAGACAACCCATTTTTTGCGCTGTTGTTGTCGACAAAGGACCAATGAACACTGAATTTCGTTGGATTTGTCGCGGTTCCGTCAATTGTCAATAACAGAAAGTGCGGAAGATCCGCACAATTAGTGGGATCGAGCACTAGCGCTCGATCCCACATCGGTTGGCGACATGGACATCGGCGGTCTCCGGTGTTGGCCCCTGCGGTCGAGACTGAAAATCCGATGCTCACTGCAACACTGGCGATCCCCTGGGGTCCAGAATAAGACCATGGGGCTGCGGTCAGCCAGCGAGATGATTAATCTTGCTGGCCAAGACCGCAGCGCCAATGCCGTTTCCAATATTAAATACACCAACGCCCAGGGCGCAACTAGATAGCATGGCCAAGAGAGCGGTCATTCCACCGAAGGCCGCCCCGTATCCAACGGGCGAGGGGACGGCTAATACCGGACAGTCGGCCAGCCCACCGATGACGCTCGCGAGCGCACCCTCCATGCCTGCCACGACGATGATGACTCGTGCGGATTCCACGCGGTCCCATACTTCGAAGAGGCGATGAATTCCGGCCACGCCGACGTCAACGATGAGTTCCGTCTGATTGCCCAGCGCTTTGGCGACCAAAAAGGATTCTTCGGCCACCGGCAGGTCCGATGTCCCCGCTGCCACGACGGCGATTTTGCCTAGTGCTACCGAGTTGGGATCTTCTCTCTTGACGATGCTGAGACGCGATCGAGGATGGTAGACCGCCTCGGGTACGTCTTTTTCGATGGCCCGAGCGGTTTCGTCATCGACCCGACTCGCAATCACTAGGGGAGAAGGCCGATGCCACAGACGCTTGACGATGGTTGCGGTCTCCTCCGGCAGTTTACCTTCGGCATAGACCACTTCGGTCAAGCCTTGCCGAATTTGTCGTTGGTGATCGAGACGGGCAAACCCTAGGTCTTCGGTCTCTAGGGTTTTGAGCGCAGCGACACCTTCATCGACACTCAATTGACCCTGGCGGACGGCATCTAACAGAGCACGGATATCCGGTTGGCTCATGCTGGATCCTCAGCCTCGAGATGCGCCGCCACATCTTGGTAGATGAGTTTCGCGGGTTTGCCAATGGCTTGGCTTAACCGTGCAACCGTTTCGTATTCCGGGGCGGCTTGGACCACCTTCCCCTCGAAGGATCCGACTTTGACGTCGACCGTGCCGTAGCCGAGGTCTACCGTCACCTTGTGCCGAGCCAGCGATCGTCGTTCAAAGGGACCCTGGATGCGGACACCCAAGGTGCTGGTTTCTCGGAAAAACAAGGCGGCCAAGCTATCCACTAAATCTGGGGAGGCTAGCGCATTGAGCACTACGCCCGGTCGGCCTTTCTTCATAATCACCGGATCCATCCATACGTCTAAAGCTCCAGCCGCCAACAACGCTTGACCGGCGTGGGCCATGAGCTCTGCCGGCAAGTCGTCGAGATTAGCAGAGAGCAGGGCTACTTGATCATGGTGTTCATGCTGATGGTCGTGAGCCAACACCGTGGTTCGCGGCTCGAAAATCATCGACCGGACGACATTGGGATGGTCCGCATAGGTGCGGCTGCCAGCGCCGTAGCCGATGGCCAGAATCTTCGCCCCATTGAACGGGCCCACTGAATCCGCTAATGCCTTTAATAGCGCCGCTCCGGTCGGAGTCATGAGTTCTCCTTCGGCGTCAAATGGAGCCAGAGGCACCCCCTCCAGAAGGTAAGCCGTGGCAGGAGCAGGGATGGGATACAGGCCATGTTGGCAATGAACTGTGCCGTGGCCTAACGCTGGCGGCGAAAAGATGAGCCCCTCAATCTCCAACCATTCGAGCGCGATGGCGGTGCCAATCATGTCGATAATGGAATCGACGGCACCGACCTCATGGAAAGAGACCTCCCCTGGATCGATGCCGTGAACCCGGGCTTCTGCCCTGGCCAAGTGGTCGATGATGGCGAAGCTTCGCGTCTTAATTCGTTCGCTGAGCGCACTAGTTTCCACCATGGTCATCAAGTCCCTGGCATGGCGGTGGGTGTGGCCCTCCTCACAGTCCACAACCAGATGGGTAGCATGGATGCCCCCTTGAACCACCGGGGTGGCCGTCAGTGCAAAGTGGTCAGGGATCAATTGCGCTAATTCAGATGCTAAGCGATTGGGATCAACGCCAAGGGCGATCAAACTGGAGAGCATCATGTCTCCGCTCAAACCAAAGGTGGCATCCACAAACAACCAGGCCATTTAAAGACTCCTTTCGATGGGCGTGGGCGGGTTTAAGGCTCCTTGACGATAGCCGCCCAGGTCGAGACTTACGTAGCGATAGCCCACACCTTGTAAAAAAGCAAAGATTTCATCGGCTCGCTGCGCCACCTTAACCAGGTCTTCGGGCTCGACTTCGATGCGAGCGTTGGCTTCGTCATGATGACGGACGCGTACTTGACGAAACCCTAAGTCGTGGAGAAAATCTTCCGATCGTTCTACTTTGGAGAGGGTTTTGGCAGTGACTGGCACCCCGTGGGCAACCCGCGACGCGAGACATGCGCTGGCAGGCTTGTCGGCCACGTCTAGGTGCCAATAGCGAGCCAATTGCCGGACGTCGTCTTTACTGAATTGGGCTTCGGCTAAGGGCCCTCGGATGAGAAGTTCTCGGGCGGCGCGCATGCCAGGACGAACATCGCCCAGATCGTCTAAAATCGCTCCGTAAAGCACATGCTCAATTCCCCGTTCAGCAGCGACTCGCCGACAGTCGCGAAAAAGCGTATTTTTGCAAAAGTAGCAACGGTTGGCATCATTCATCACATAAAGTGGGTTGTCTAGTTCGTCCGTCACAAGTTCGACGAGAGCAACTCCCATTTTTTCCGCCAAGGTTTTGGCCTGCGCGACCTCTCGTCGGGGGACGGCGGCGGCAACCGAGGTCAGAGCAAGCACTTGAGACGATCCAAGAACTTCGACGGCTGCACGGAGCAAAGTCGTACTGTCCACCCCGCCTGAGAAGGCGATGGCGACCCGCCCCATCGGGCGCAAAATGCTGTTCAAATGTTGATGTTTTCGAGTCAGCGATGGATCCATAACCTACCTCCGTGGGGATTTGTAAATTTCTAGGGGATTTGAAATTCCTCTTTCATTGTAATCTTTCTCGACCGGTTCGAACATCGGGCCCCCGCAGGTTGGGGGGCATCAAGAACCGGGTAGGGGACTCGGGTGCGCCAATCAGGGGTGTCGGATCGTTATTGGAGGTGATTAAATATAGCTATGGGGAGATGGATGGACGCCACCTTATACCCCGAGAGAGACCGGAGACAGCAGGCCACCACACCGTGGAAAGAAGGAAGCAAATGGACGTCGAGGACTTACAGTCCGGGGTGATTGTACTCTATCATGTGCTTTGTGATGCTAAAGCGAGCGACTATCGCGCAATGACCGTGGTCGGGCACCCGAGGTTGCCTGACGACGAGTACGGCTTGGTTGATGCTTACTGTGCGGGCCCCGATTGTGATTGCCGTGTGGCTTACCTTTTTGTGATGCGGGCGTCTCAGCCTACCGCTGAAGCGGCGGCATCGATTAGTTTTGGCTGGGAGCCCCAGGCGTTTTACGATCGCTGGATGGGTGAAGGAGCGAACAGTGCGTCGGCCAAGACGTTAAAAGGGCCATCCTTGATGTTGTGGGGCCACCAGGGCCGCTACGCAGAGGAGTTGTTGCAGTTGTTTCGGCCTCAGTTTCAAGATCCCGTATACGTGGCTAGACTCCGTCGGCGCTATCGGACCTTCAAACGGGCTTTAAGACAAATGGTGGACGCGGCCGACCGATGAGCGTGGGCGCCACCAGGATTGAGTGGGGCGGATGGATTGAGATCGGGGCCGCAAAATCGTGCGGGCTGAAGCGGTTCGGGCTTCTTCCTGCAGTAGCGCCTGAGGGATTGGTATCCGGGGTTCGGTCCGAACCAGGCACCGGATGGGGGACGAATTTTTGGCCGGATGTACGGCCCTCGGGGGATGACAGCCAGGAGCTTTAAGACATTCGGGCGACGATGGTGCGGCTAATGACTGACCGATGAAGGGGATGAGTATGCGGGTATTGGTGGCCCCAGATGGATTTAAAGGCGGGCCAAGCGCAATATTAGCGGCCAAGGCAATGGCTCAGGGGATCGTCCGAGCAGGTGGAGAGGCCGACGTTATGCCCATGGCCGACGGGGGGGAAGGGACCCAAGATGCGCTTCGTGCGACCTTTCCCCAGATGCTACAAATCCCGGCCAAGCGGGTGGATGCGTACGGCCGACTCGGCCGAGGCCACTACGTTCGGTTGGGCAGGACGGCGCTGGTGGAAGCTTCCGTTGGGTCCGGCTTTATTGAAGCGAGCCAGCGGCCTCAGGGAGCGCTGGAGACGACGAGTTTGGGCACAGGCCAACTGGTGCAGGCAGCGCTTTCTGATCCCGAGGTGGACGATGTGGTGGTCGCTTTGGGGGGCACCGGTTCGGTGGACGCGGGGTTAGGATTTTTGAGTGGGCTCGGTTGGCAGTTTTATGATGCCCACGGTGGCTTGGTGAAGCCAACGGCCTCGGGACTATCCTCGATCGCATTCATCGAGGGAGAAGAGCCGTCCAAGCCGATCGTCGGTTGGTGCGATGTTTTCGTTCCTTTGTTGGGCGAACGGGGCTCGGTCAGGCTGTTTGGCCCGCAAAAAGGGGTAGAGCCAAGCGACATGACTGCCTTAGAAGCGCATATGGGGGCCTTTGTCGCGGTGCTCGAGCGGCACCTTGGGCGGTCAGGATTAGCGAAGCACCTGGGGGCTGGGGCCGCGGGGGGCATGGGCATGGCCATAGCCGCCTTAGGCGGAGCGCTGCTGTCAGGCGCCGAACAGATAGCCAAATTGGCGGGGCTGGACCATCGCCTGAGAGGAGTGGACCTGTGTTTGACCGGCGAAGGGCGGCTGGATGCACAGACTGAGGAAGGGAAGGTGGTGGCTACGGTTTGCCGCCATGCCAAAAGTCACGGTGTGCCGACGGTGGTGCTGGCTGGTAGTGTGGATCTGCAAACTGTGACCTGGCTCGATGCATTAGACGCCTATGCGTTTAGCGTGGTGCCAGGACCGATGGCGTTGGCGTCAGCCATCGCTGAAACCGAGCGCCTATTAGAGGCCAGTGCCTTAAGCGTGGTGAGTTTGGCCCGTCGACTCGGTCTTGGCGAGGAGCCGGCTCATTCCAGATGAGGGCTCGGTTTGGAAACGAAGACAAATGGCTTTATCATAGAACTCGAAAGTATTTAAGACAACTAGGGGGAATTGTGGTGAAACCATCGCGTCGACTTTCGGCATTATTGACTGTTTCCGTCTCCTTATTGGCCCTGTCGGGTGCAGCCTATCTTGGCACTGCCACCGTCCGCCAGTGGTCTACGCCGACTTCAGCCTATGCGGCGCCTTTGAGTGATCAGTTGAATCAAGTGATTAGCGGAGCCACCGTTCCTAACTTGGTGGCGAGAGCGAACCCGGCGGTTGTCGAAATTACCGACACCGCACCGGCGCCATCGGCCACTGGCACGGGAACGACCTCGGCCCAATATTTAGGGTCTGGATTCATCATCAAATCGAGCGGATATATTGTCACCAACGATCACGTGATTAATCAAGCCAAGGATATTCAGGTCAAATTGGTGGGAACGCCGCTTCCTGTTCCGGCTAAGGTAGTGGGTACGGATTACAACCTCGACTTGGCCATATTAAAAGTTTCGGTCCCCCGTTCGCTGCCAACGCTGTCGCTGGGATCGTATCAGCAAATTCGCGTTGGCCAATATGCGATTGCCATTGGCAATCCAGAAGCTCTCAGCCATTCGGTTACGATGGGCATTATTAGTGCGGAAAATCGACCGATTCAGGCCGGGAACAGCGCTGGCACCCAGGTTCGTCAGTACTACAATATGTTGCAAACCGATGCCGCGATCAATCCAGGAAATTCGGGCGGGCCCTTATTGAATCTGGCGGGTCAAGTTGTCGGAGTGAATACGGCAGTGTCTACCCAGGGCCAAGACCTGGGATTTGCGATTCCGGTCTCGACCTTGCGTCACGCCATTCCCTATCTCGAGGCGGGGAAGACCGTGCCTGAACCCTACCTAGGGGTGGCTATCACCCCCACCACTTCGCAGCAGGCGAAGAAGCTTGGGATGAGCGTGGTCATGGGTGCCTATGTGGACGCGGTTCAGGCCAAGTCGCCCGCGTCCTTAGCGGGGATCAAGGTGGGCGAGGTCATTACCAAATTCAACGGCACCACCATTTACCAAGAGAACGATTTGTTGAACGCGGTGCAGGCGACCGAACCAGGACAAGCCGTTGCGATTACGGTGTGGAATAAAGCGGGATCCCATGTGCTTCACGCGACGATGAGGCAAATGCCGCCGCAGTTCTCGATCACCGGATAGGAGCCGGTAGAGGAAGTCGAATGATTGGACCCTCGACTTCCTCTGTTTGGTTGCAGTGATGGTCATCACGAATAATTTGGCGATTGCGTATTTCGACAGAGCATGGTACCTTACCATTAATTAGGTTTACGTACGGAAGAGGGTGTCCGCACTGCGGATTGCGGTTGACGCACTCATATATTCTCAGCAGTCCGCAGGCATCGGCCACTATGTCGGAGAGTTATTTGCCGCGTACATCAAAGAGTTTGCCCAAGATCAAGTCTTTGCGGTGGCCAATCCGGACGTGAACATCGTGGGTGCGGTAATGTTGCACCCTTCCCGAAAACTGACGAGCAGCCGTGCTCGGCTTAGCTACGAGCAGACGATGCTGCGAAGGCTTCTGAAGCAGACGCGCTACGATGTGATCCATTTTCCAGACTATCAATTGCCTATTTTGGGGACGATTCCACGAGCGGTGATTACGGTTCATGATCTCACCGCGTTTCGTGTGCCTGAGACTTTTCCGACCCGGATGGGACAGGTGAAGCGCTACTTGATGGCGCGATCGGTGCGTCATGCCGATCACATTGTGGTGCCCAGTCAGGCAACTCGAGACGACTTGACCGAGATTTTGCATGTTGATCCCGATAGGGTGACAGTCATATACCACGGAGTGGCTCAACGGGAACGCGACCGAGGACCGGCACCTAGGCCGCGTCCTTACTTTTTGGCTGTGGGTACTTTAGAACCGAGAAAAAATTTGGTTCGTCTGATCCACGCTTATAGTTTGCTCAAGCATGATCGCGGCGATGCCTGTCCCGACTTGGTGATTGCGGGGAAACCGGGCTGGCTGTTTGAACCTATCTACCGCGCGCCTAAGCTCTATGATGTGGGCGAGTCGGTAGAATTTTTGAATTATGTCGATGAAGACCAGTTGCTGCGGTTATACAGCCACGCGGTCGCTTTGTGTTATCCCAGTTTATACGAAGGATTTGGGCTGCCGATGTTTGAAGCGATGATGGTCGAGACCCCGGTGGTGGCTTCGAATCGGGGGTCGCTGCGCGAAATCGGGCAAGGGGTGGCCTTCGAGGTGGATCCCCTGGACCCGGTATCGATTGCCGACGGGATGGCCTTAGTCTTGGACCAACCGAACCAAGTGGCCGAACGCCTGTTAAGCGGATTGGAGCGCATTCAAGGCTTTACCTGGGAGGCTGCCGCCAAAGCTACGCGAGAGGTGTATGTGCGCGTGGGCCAGGGCAAGCGGTGACAGACTCCCGGTCGGCTGGACGGGAAGGATAGGCCCTCGGCTAGGCACAGGCGAAAGGGTCGTTCCCTTTAGTCCGTGGGTATGATATTTGGAGTTCCGAGGAGCGAATACGTTGGAAGAGGATTTCCGCTTGTACGGCGACGACTTCGACTCGGAAGCCATTCGGCAATGGTTCTTGGAAGAAGCGCAGTACCATAATCAGTTTGCTGGCGGTCGGTTTGAAGATCACCCCAAACTCTATCAAGTGTTTGATTGGCATCTCGCTTTTGCCCCTTATTTCCGACCAACTCCCAACATGCGAGTGTTGGACTTTGGTTGTGCCGAAGGGCAGGCGTTAGTGCATTTGCCAGCCGATCGGCTGGGATTTCAATACGTCGGCATCGATTCGAGCCAAAGTCTCTTAGACGCTGCCGCCATGCGAAATCCTGGGGGAGAGTATCGGCTCATGCCTGATGACGGCAGGATTCCAGCTCAAGATGGAGAATTCGATTACGCCCTTGTGCTTGGAGTGCTGCACCATGTGCCCAACGTCAGCCATTATTTGGCAGAGTTGTGTCGGGTACTAAGTCCTGGTGGGCGATTAATCTTGCGCGAGCCTTGCCATGCGATGGGCCGAGTGGTGGGAAGTCACCGCGCTCTGCCTGGACTCTCGCCCAACGAGCGAGGCATTCCCGGGTTTTATCTTAAGCGCCAGTTAGAGCAATTGGGAATGCGGGTGTTAGCGGTCCGCCCCGCCTATCACGGAGTGGTCTTGCAGTTGTTAAGGCGTTGGCAGCCCAGTTCGGAGGGCGGATGGCAGAAAATTTTGGTGCTGGATGCCCTGTTAAATAAGGCAAGCGGATGGAATGTTCACTATTATCGGCCGTATTTGTGGACGAAGCTAGCGCCCACCGCCAACTACGTGGTGGCGGACAAATGAGTCATTTGGTGGTGGTGGTGCGGGGCACGGTATACCATGGTGTGGGCGGCATGGAACGCCACACGGAGGATTTGTGCCTGGCATTGGAACGCCTTGGCCATCGGGTGTCCGTGGTGACCACGGAGCTTTCCGGTCTTCCCCAAGAGCATCGGGGGATTCGGTTTTTTGCCGTCAAAGGCAGTCGCCCAAATCGTTATACTGGGGCTTGGTGGCGCGGCCTGGTGCCTACTTTAGTGCACGTGGAAAAAATCGCCGGCCCTATCGACGGTCTGATCAGCCAATCGACTGCCGCTCAATCGGCCGTGGGGTGGTTGTTGGACCATCACATTCATTTTGCTTACATCCTCCATGGATCAGCTCGCGATATTATGCGCGAGAATTGGGGAGTGACGTCGACTAAGGCGGTGCTGCGCTATGTTTTGGCAGCATATTACTGGCGTTGGAACTTGAAGGTCTTGCCTAAAGTTCCGGTAATTTTTGTCATCGGTCAAGATTTGGCTATGCGCATGGACCGGGATTTGTTGAAGAGCGGTGCGGGCATTCGATTGCGTGTCCTTCCTAATGCCGTGGATACCGATCTCTTTAGTCCCGGATCGCGGCTTCAGGCTCGACAGGCTCTGGGATTGCCTGCCGACCCGTTTTTGTTGGGCTATAGCGGGCGTCTCACTCGAGCTAAAGGGGTCGATTGGATCCGACGATGGCTTAAGAGCCAGACCGAACAAGAGGTCAAAGTGCACTGGGCGATTGCTGGTGCGGGACCTTTGGCCTCGGCACTCAGTGGCGAGCAAATTCATAATTTGGGGAGTTTGAATAAGGAGCGATTGAGCCTATTTTATCGCGCACTCGACGTGTTATTGTTGCCGACCCATCATCGCGAAGGGGTGCCGCTTTCGGTCTTAGAAGCGATGGCGAGTGGGATTCCGGTCGTGGCCTTCGATACCGGAGGGCTGCATGAAATCATGGATAGTGAGTCTGGAATATTGATTCCACCGGGCGATTACGAAGGATTTGCCGATGGCATTCTGAAACTGTACCATGATGCATCACTACGCGCCGATCTTTCGCTCCGGGCGCGAACTAGAATTGAAGCTCGTGCCACTTGGCAGCAGGTCGCGCAAATGGTGGTACAAGGATTGGAGAAAGAGCGAGGCGGCTAGCCGCAGAGCACTCTCAACGCGATGGGCAGATGGAGTGGTCATAACGAGGAGTGAATACCGTGCGGGTGGCTTTGATTCATGATTGGTTGGTAACCATGGGAGGGGCGGAACGGGTCTTAGAAGAGTTGGCCCGAATGTATCCAGATGCTCCGATATATGCTGGGGTGGTGCGCCCTGAGGCCCTCTCTCCCTATCTCCAACAAAAAACCTTGATTCCGTCCTTAGTTCAACGCTGGCCCAAGGCCACGCGCTGGTATAATCGCTATTTGCCCTTGTTGGCTTATGGCGTGGAACAGTGGGACTTATCCGCGTACGATGTGGTCATTTCTTCATCGGCGGCGATAGCTAAGGGAGTAATTACCCCCGCGGAGACCTTTCACTTGTCGTATGTCCATACTCCGATGCGCTATGCCTGGGACATGTACCATGCCTACCGCAGTCAAGAGGCTAAAGGGGTCACTCGACGCATTATGGGGCCGGTGTTTCATTATATGCGGATGTGGGACCGACTCTCGGCGGATAGAGTGGATCAATTGGTAGCTAACTCGCGGGCGGTGGCTCAGCGCATTGCCAAACATTATCGGCGACCGAGCGTGGTGGTGCCTCCGCCGGTAGATGTGGATCGTTTGCAGGTACAATACCGTCCCGGAGAACACTATCTCGTCCTATCTCGGTTGGTACGCTATAAGCGTTTCGACTTGGCTGTGGAAGCCGCCAATCGGTTGCAACTGCCGTTAGTGGTGGCGGGCGACGGACCTGACCGGGGAAGACTCGAGGCGATGGCGGGGCCGACCGTAAAGTTTGTCGGGCGAGTGGACGAGGCCACTCGCATTCGGTTGATGGAAGATGCCAAGGCGCTCTTGTTTCCCGGCGAGGAAGACTTTGGCATCGTGCCTGTCGAAATTCAAGCCGCAGGTCGGCCGGTCATCGCATTTGGTCGAGGCGGCGTCTTAGATACCGTCGTTGCCGGAGAGACTGGCCTCCTCTTTGCGGAACAGACCATCGACGATTTGGTCGAGGCGATTTTAGGTGCCGATGCGATCGAGTGGGATCCCGAACATATCCGCCGCCAAAGCGAACAGTTTCGGCCCGAATATTTTCGGCAGGCGATATACAATTTGGTCAGCGAGGGACGGGGTGGCCAGATTCAATCACAAAAGCCGTCGATACAGCCGAGGAGCACATAAGATTGCCGCCTCGATTAACCCGAGACCTACCACGAGTTGGAGCAAAGACACAGTTTGCCAGGAAGGCGCACCAGATATCGGCCAGCGGAAGGCAAAGCAGTCGATCCATTGCAAACTGGGGAAGCTTGCGAAGGCCCCCATCACCTTTAAAATCAGATCGGCGACAAGGATCCCAATGGCTAGCAAATAGCCCGCGGCGGTTCTGCCACTGAGGCTGGCGCCCCAGGTTGCCAGGCCTGCCAAAAAGGCACTCGGGGCCAACCCCGCTAAGACCCCTTGTGGCCAGGGAACGCTTCCGAAAAAAAACGTCATCACGGTTAAGACGAGCCCGGCGAAGATCAGAAAAGGGCCCCAAATCGCCAGCCAGCGGAGATGGAGCACGGGTCGGCTGGGAACCCTGGCCGTCACCTCGACCATGTTTTGGTCGACGTCTAGGGTTAGCAGGGGGGCTGTCGATAGCGCTAAGGCTAGCGGGAAAAAAGCCTCTAGATTTTCGACAAAGTGGGGTTGCCACCGCGAAGCCTGTTCTAAGACGCCGTGGGTCAGGCCCATTAAGGCCAGTGCCAAAAGCAAAAGGATCCAGGGTACGGGACCGGCGATGACGCTCTCCGCCCGTAATCTTTGCCAGAACCTCATCATCAACGCTTCACCTCCAGTGCGATCCAAGTGGCCAAAGCCTTTTGGGTATCGAGGTTCGGCCAATGAAGGCGAAGCTGACGAAACGTTTTCGCCCATAAGGCTTCCGGCTGAGTGCGGGCCAGTGGAGCCAAGGTTTGGACTAAGCGAGTCTGACTGGGGGTTAGCAGGCCTAAAATCGGCAACGCCTGATGGTGCTTCACCAGGTGATAGAGCGTCCGCCGGGCAGGCGTAGGAAGACTCGCCAGCACGGTGATGGTGGTGAGTGCGGGTGAGAGTGCCGTCGGTTGCATTCCCGGGCTCTGCCAGGGATAAGTCCCCCATTGGGTGAGGGTGCCTTGCCACCATAATTGGGCGAGTAGGATCTTGGCTTCGAGCGGGGACGGGCGTCGACCGGTGTTCAAGATGGGATCGACGGGGACCGCGTACGGATGAATGGCAGAGATGACTAGCGTATTCTGTTCGAGAAGAGGTTGGTTGCTGACGGGGCTTTCGACTACGTTGAGAGTCGAAGAGATCCCGAGGACGTGAGCGAGCATTGGCCACACCGTGCTAAACATGGTATAGGCTCCGCGTTGACGAGACGATGGCATCCGGCCCAAGAAAATATGAAACACCCCAATGCGCAGACGTTGATAAGGAGCAGCCTCAAAAATAGGCTGAGCTAGAGTACCAGTCCACGTTTGGTTTGCGGCACTGCCAACGCGATGGAGATCGGTGATCACGGTGACGTCTTGAGATAAATGGGAGACACTGAGGCGGAGCGGGCCTTTGACCGGCAGGGTTTCGAAGCCGTGGCGCTGGGTCAGCATTGGGATCGGAAACCACGTATCCACGCCATTGAGGAAGAGACGGCCCTGACCGAGCGCCATGGTTTCGTACGCGTGAGACGGAGTAAACGGCGCATACGGCAGGGGGCTGGGAGAGGGCAAAAGATGGCCTCGGAAACGAATGATTAAAGATCCGCCAGTAGAATGATGGAGGGTTAAGACGTCGATAGTCGCTGCCGTGCCCACGACGATCTTTTGGTCTGCAGCAGCGTGCCAGCGAACTTTCTGCCCAGCCCAGGCAATAGCTTGGATGCTTAGCCCGCGATTGAGCAAGAAAGCCTTAGGCGGGATGGCATAGCGGGGGACGCGAATGCTTTCGCTGCCCACGATGCTTCCAGTGGCCGCATCGGCGTGAATGATGACCGAATCGGGCCGAGTTAAGAGCCATGACGCTGACGTCATCCGGACGGGCGTGGTTTTTGGCGACATCTTGGCTACCCACGGAGCATAGACCACGCTTCCCGCTAATACGGCTACCGCAATGAACACGGCCATCATCGCGGGGCCCTTGCCAGCGCGTACATAGTGACGACTGTATCCCTGACGATGGGTCATGGCCAGCGCTACCAAGGCAAGCCCAACGAACAACCAGGCTAAGCGGTTGATCAGCAGCCAGTTCGGCAACGGCGGCTGCCCCAACAGCGCTGGGGGCAGGGTCAAGCCTAAGGCCAAAAAGGCCGGGAACGGATTGAAAAAACCTAGCCGAGGCCAAAGGGCGGTCAGATCCGTCAGCTTATATTCGGCAAATGCCAAGATTAGGGCTAAGATAATGGCGATGGGATAGTAGCGCTGCCCACCGCCACTGAGTTCCGCTAGCCACAGATACAGACCGGCGACCAGGACTAAGCTCGAAAGGGTGAATCCCAGCATCAACCCTAGATTCCAGAGTAAGCTCGGCCCGATGGGGAGGTGAGCGATGAGCGCAGAGGTCATTCCGCCAAACAAGGATTCGAATCCCATCAGTGCCATACCGAGCACAACGAGTCCCAAAAAGCGCCCGAGATAGTAATCACCCCGGGTGACCGGACGACTCCACCAGGAGGCTTCCACTCCCGCTTTGAGCGTGAGTTGACCGACGACCAGAACCAAGTAAAAGGGGACCGCCGTATAGGCAATGGCCGTCAGCTGAATGGCCCCATCGCCTGCAGTGGGCGAACCGGGGGTAGCTAGGGCGGCTAACAAGCTGAGCAAGGTCAGCATGGCTGCCTCCAGCCAAAAAATAGGGTCTCTCCATATGCGGCGGAGCGTATTGCGAAAAATGACTTTCCAGGGATGAACCGCAATTCGCGGCACTTGATACCGTTCGCGTCGGGTCATCGGGATCGGCCTCGAAGTTCGAACAGATAGCCATCCCAAAGAGTGGGCAGGCGGTGCTGCCATGAGGGCAACGGATGAGGCCGCTCCGACAACACCCGATAGCCGTCGCCGTCGGACCAGGATAGCTCGAATAACGAAACATCAGGGCGGTCCGGGATTGGCCGGTCGCTCCAAAATGTGCGTCCGCGGGCACATTCTTTAAGATCTGCGACTGCTCCATCAAAGCGGACTCGTCCCCGGTCGAGCAAAATCACGCGCTGACAGTAGCCGTCCACTTCGCTTAAATGATGGGTGGTAATGAGGTACGCCGTAGGGCTAGCAGGATTTTGTGACCAGGTGTACAGATCTTGCCAGAATTCGACCCGCTGGGTGGGATCGAGGCTGGCCGTGGGCTCGTCTATCAGCACCGACGAGGCAGTTTGAACGAAGACTGCGGCCAATGCCAAGCGTCTGCGTTCCGTGTCATTGAGATTTTTGCCTTTTTGGTCGGCCACGGATTCTAGACGCATGTGAGCCAGGGCAAGCGAGACCCGGGCTTGAGCATCGGTCCAACTCATGTTCTCCCAGAGCGCTGTTCTCCATAGAAATTGACGTGGGGTGAGCCCCGAATATACCCCGGGAAACTGGGGGACATAAGCGGCACGCAATCGGCCCTTGGGGTTCGTGACTTGACCTCGCGTCGGAAGGTACAATTGGGCCAATAAACGGAGTAGGGTGGTTTTGCCGGCACCATTGGGACCAATGAGCGCGGTAACCCCGGGGTAGAGCTTAAAGCTGACGTCGGACACGGTCATAGCCCCACTTCGCGAGGGACGAAAGCTCAAGCGGCGCGTTTCGATGAGAGCGGCTGGTTCAGTCGTCATGGTCGCGCCCCTTTGTGGTCATGATTTGCCAGAAATACCCGTCTTCGACCTCAGGCGCTATCGCTTGGCATCCCTTTGGAATAGAGTGCTGATAAACTTTTATCGCCGTGTGGTTCGGCAGCGGTTGCCAAAAATCAAAAGGCGGAGGCGTCGAGTCCAGTGCCCGCTGAAAGACATGACCTCTGGCGGTGTCGCGAAGGTCTTCGCTACTGCCATCAAATATGATGTTTCCGTCCATCAAAATGAGGACGCGCTTTTGGAACTGTGCCAACTCGTCTAACTCCTGGGTGACCATGAGAACGCCACGGCTTTGGGTTTCCGCTTGAAGGAGATCCAAGACGGTTCGTTGTTCTTCGGGATCGAGGCCCGCGGTGGCTTGATCGACCATCAGCCATTCGGCTGGTTTCAATACCGCGGCCGCGAGGAGAGTTCGGCGTTTCATTCCCCCCGAAAGCCAACGTATCCGCCGGGTTAAGACCTCGGCTAGATGGAGTCTCGCGGCCATAGCCAGAGCCTGGCGGCGAGCGCTGGACCACGACAAGCCGTCAATCCGGGCGAGTTCGGTTAGGTATTCTTCGACGGTCACGTCGAGAGGTAAGAGATTCGCCGCTGGCAAATAGCTCAAGTACTGCCGACTGATTTGAGGGAGGCCATTGACTTCCCGTTGACCTACTCGAAGATGCCCTTTTACATATGGCACCAGGCCCATCATGGTAGCCAAAAGGGTCGATTTCCCTACTCCACTAGGACCCACGATGATTGCGGAATCATCGCAGGTCAAGGAGAATTGATCCAAAATCGGGACATTCTCGCGGTATCCTATGGTGCATTGGCTCCACTCTAGCATATCGGCCCCCTCCGCTTGGCGGTGATTCCCACCTCTTCAGGGTAACAAATACGGCCTGACAAATTAAGCGTACCGGCCGGTTTGTCTTAGCCGAATTTGCGATCGGGCTTATTGCATCATTTCCTCTACCGCGGATTCCATCGGCAAAGAGACCGCCGCTGAACCACCGACCACATCGATGGCGCTCACCGAACTAGATACCGACTTTAAATAGTCGTAGGTGGGACCGGGAATGATTGTGGACGAGACCATGATCATGGGGAAGGCCATTTTGCCCGCCAGCGGTCCGGCAGTCAAGGCGTCGACGAGATGGGCTCCGTCAGCGTTGGTCATGACGACTCCCATGGGATGCGGAAAGAATCGTTGATTGACTAGGGCTGCCGTCGCATAGCGGTTTACTCCGGCCAAGGCCACGACATGCGGCAATTTGACATGATAGCTGGCTGCCGCCCCCACCACATAGGTCGTGGCAGCGGATTTCAACAATTGAGCATAGCCGGAAGGCAGGCCGCCTTTGGGTGGTAAAAGTAGAACCGGCGAACGATTCTCGGCCGCCACGGGATCGATGGTTAAGGCATCGGTGAGATTTGCGTTATTGCCAGAAGAGAAAAAGAGTGTACTCAGGTTGCCATGTTCGGCTTTGATAGCGAGAGCAACTTTGAGCGAAGTGGCATAGCGGTTGGCACCGGCGTAGCCAACGACGGAGGTGGTCCGGGGCAGTTGACTGCGGATGGTCGCGTTGTCTACGGCGCCAATGAGGATGACGCGCTTCGCACCCAGCCGTCGAATGGCACTCAGGGGATCTTGGCCAATGCTCTGATTGGATGTGGTCAACAAGATGGGTGCCTTCAACAGCGCGGAAAGCGGCGCGGCGGTCAGGGCATCGACCAGGTTTTGATTGAGGCCGGAGGATAAAATAACGGTTTTGGCTCCCTTGGGCTCGCTGGCTTGGGCGATTTCGGCAGCGGTACCAAAACGGGTGTAGCCGGCGTATCGAGTCTCAGTCGGCGGATTGCCCTTGCCTACGGTGACGAATGTCGCGACTTGGTCGATTGGACCGTGAGCGGTGTCTACCGTGGCGGTCAGGCGAATGGGGCCGGTGTGGTAAACGGCTTCGACCGTAAATTTAGCGATGCCGGCTTGAGCGCTGACGGTGACGGCGCGTCCTGGTGGATAGCCGTTGATTGTCAACATATTAGGACGACTGAAGGTGGCAGGAGTGAGAGTAATTTTTTCGCCACTGACCTTGGCCAGGGTATGGTGGGGGGTGGTCAAATCTACGGCTACTACCGTGGGCGTAGAAAGCTTTAAGGGCGCGGTCGGCGGCGCATAAAACTCAGGGGGGTAGGCGCGGCCCGATGCGGCAAACACGCTTCCGGCTAAGTGTAGTGGCATCAGCAAGAAAGATAGGTTGAGGGCAACACCAATGATGAAACTACGCTTGATTATGCTGTGCACGGTTAGGACTCCTTTATCCATAGTCGGATTCATCGCTGGTATCGGTCGAAGATTGGGGTGAAGGACTCCCGTCCGCTTCGATCGTTGCTGTGACTGTCCCAAAGTTCCGGTGTTCGTACATCTGGTTTTGATATTCGCGCTTTGGTTGTGAATTCCTGTGAGACTGCACCGCATTTGCCACAAAATATTAAATTCCTCCAGATCCGAGGTCTAGAGCGTACCGTATGGTCGGCACTACATAGCTGATTTCGGCTCTGGCCATACTGAGGGCAGGTAGAGGAAGGACACTAAGAAGGAATTGGGGTGGGCGATCATTATGGGGCGAGTAGGTAAGGGTGTTGCGGTGGTGATGGAGTTATGGATCGTGGGCGCCGTCGCAGGGTTTGGCGAGACGACGGCGGCCAAGTCAGCACCTCCGGTGGTCGTGCGGTCCGTGCCGACGCTGAAAAAGGTGGTGGCGCTCACGTTTGACGATGGCCCAACCAAGAAGTGGACACCAGAAATTCTTCACGTGCTTCAAAGCAACCAAGTGAAGGCCACTTTTTTTGTGGTGGGTCGGCAAGCGCTTAGGTATCCGCAATATCTCAATGAAGAAATCAAAGCGGGGATGGAGGTCGGCTCGCATGGCGCCAACCATATGACTTTGAAGGGAAAATCGACCGCCTTGATTGAACGCGAAGTGAACGAAAATAAAGACATTTTGGAATCGTTGGGGGCGCCTAAGCCGCATTTATACCGCCTGCCTGGAGGCAATTCGGATCCATTGGCCTTGAGTGTCCTCACCAAATTGCATTATACCGTGGTCGGTTGGTCTATCGATCCCCACGACTGGCGTCACCGTTATTCAGCCGACCAATTGACCACGATGGTGATGAAACACATCGAGCCGGGCGCCATTGTCATCTTTCATGACGGACCTAATTCCTCTGAGGCCACGGTAAAGGCAGTGGCCCAAATCATCGAGCAACTGAAGCGCGAGGGCTACCGACCGCTTACGGTAAGCAGGCTCATCCAAAGCGGGGAATTGCCACATAACCGTTTGCCGCTGGAGCGGTGAGACTGAGGAGCTCAGTGCACCTTGGGCGATGCATCGGCTCGAAAGAGATGAGGGTTAGACTGTGCGCCAGGTCCACTACCCGTGGACCTGGCGCACAGTCTAACCGCAGTGGCAGGATTCACAATGGCAGTTGGTGCCACAGGAACACTCGCTGCCGCAGGTATCAGTATTACAGTCCGTGCAGCAGCACGAGGTTGAGGTTTGACTTTGGCTCGGCATAATCGTGGGAGACCTCCCTTCAGCGAACTGGCTGTAGTGTGGCAACGAACCTAGGCTCTTATACCGTCGATTTGGGCAAACGAGGTTCGATTTTTTGAGACTGTTAATTCTAGGATGACGCTCAGATCGCGGTTTCGAGGTACAATGAGAAGACTGGATCCAACAAATCGGGATTTTGGGACGGTGTACGAGTATTTCCATGGGAATATCTCTCTGTTCGATTGCATTTCGGTACGCAACTTGATTACGATGTACATAGTGAAAGTTTGGGAACCCAGAGATTGGCGGTGGCAAAAGTGACTCCTACGGTAATTGCAGAAACAGCTAAACCTTTAGAACGTGCTCTTTGTGTGGAAGGTGGATTTTCGCTTTGTGGGGAGGTTGCCATCGGGGGTTCTAAGAATGCGTCGCTTCCCATTATTGCCGCCGCCTTGTTGGCGACGGAAGGTCAAACTCGGCTGATTGGGGTCCCCCACATTTCCGACGTTGAAGTGATGTGCGATATTTTGCAAGGACTAGGAGCACGGGTGCGGTGGCACGGCGATGCCTTGGACATCGATGCCACTGGTCTTTATGGTGCGGAGGTGGACTCGGAACTAGGACAGCGGATTCGTGCCTCGACCTATCTCTTTGGCGTGCTGTTAGCGCGATTTGGAGAAGCCAAGGTGCCTTACCCTGGAGGCGACCGGATTGGCGTGCGTCCGATTGACTTTCATCTGGCTGGGTTGCGAGCCATGGGGGCAGAGGTGAGTACGGAAGCAGGCTGTCTCGTCGGAGTTGGGCGGCTTAGTGAGGCGTCGATTTACCTGGAACGTCCTTCGGTGGGGGCGACCATTCATTTGATGATGGCGGCGGCGCTAGGTAAGGATAGTCAAACGACCACCTTGTCCAATGCGGCGATGGATCCGGAAATCATGGATGTGGCGCGTTTTTTGAGCGCGATGGGGGCCAGGATCTATGGAGCCGGTACCTCCACGATTAAGGTAGTAGCGGTCAGAAAACTAACGGGGGCCACCTATGAAGTCATCCCAGATCGCTTGGAAGCCGGAACATTTTTGATGTCGGCGGCAGCTAGTAGGGGAGATATTACCGTTACTGGTGTCATCTCGGAGCACCTGACCGCGGTCATCGCCAAATTGCAGCAGATGGGTGTCAGAATGGAAGTGTTGGGGGATAGTATTCGAGCGCGGGTTGATCGCAGGCTTTCGGCGACCGATGTCTTAGCGGAAGAATACCCCGGGTTCCCCACGGACCTGCAACCCTGTATTGCAGCGCTGCTCGTAACCGCTAGCGGCGATAGCATGGTGACGGATTTGGTGTGGACGGATCGGTTCCAGTATACGGATGAGTTCGTGCGCATGGGGGGGCAGGTCAAAGTGGTGGGGTCGAGCGTCCGAATCCAAGGGGTTTCCGGGTTGTCGCCGGCCGAAGTGACGGCGAACGATATTCGCGGGGGCGCCGCCTTGGTGTTGGCGTCTTTGGGCGCTCAAGGCAAGTCGACTATTTATGGAGTGCACCACCTCGATCGAGGATATGCTGGGTTAATTGATAAATTGATGGGCCTGGGGGCTAGAATCGACGAGCTGGAGCTCTAACCGCAGGTTTCTCCTAGTTTGCAGGCCCTTCGGCCCCGCCCTACCGGATGAAAAAGTCTTGGGGGAATTTTTTAGAACCTGAAGACCTGTTATCAGGGTGGGAGCAATGGGCAGCGACTTTCAAGGGCATAGGGAGGGTCGGCCGCAAGGCTTCCATAGCGGGGGGCCCTCCCTATGCCCAATATTTGGATGGCCTCCCAACTGGGGGCGGGACGATGCGGCCAGGGTGCCCAACACGGCACGCTGGCGACGGCGGATCGGACTCATGTGCACGGGCTTGACCGGACCTCTTAAAACAGCGCAACCGCAAGTGAGCAATCCG
Source organism: Bacillota bacterium (assembly GCA_023475835.1). Classification (GTDB taxonomy): domain Bacteria; phylum Bacillota; class Sulfobacillia; order Sulfobacillales; family Sulfobacillaceae; genus JAMCVM01. The sequence goes on from JAMCVM010000032.1 coordinate 22,047, forward strand.
AAGAGAGCCTCTCCATCGTCATGGTGCGTGCTCAAACCCGGAGATCGGTAATCCATAGGGATGGCGAGAATTTTTTTGAGAGCCAGGAACTATACCGGCTACATCGTCCGCTCAACCGTCTAGGCACCGGCTTTAGAGGATTAGGCGGCGGGCGGATTTCATCAAAGGGATCAACAATGACTTGCGGCATCGCCTTGGAAGTGTTCAGAAAGCCGATGCTAATCGTCATCGAGAGCCGAGTGGTGAACGGCAGGATTCCCTCAGTTGAGGTGGTCGAGCACGGTATTGACAAAGCCCACGACCGTGGCCGTGGTATCTAAGCTTAGGGTAGATTTATTGACAGTCGACTCCAACGCCTTCAAGTCTTGAACGCTAGACGCGCTCAGATTTCGGCCCACCTTGGCTTGAGACCAAACAGATAGGGCATCGATGCCCAATTGGCCCTCTTCGGAAAAAAGACGACTCCAAGGGGCGATTTGCTGGTATAAGGTTGGGTCGGGCAGGCCTGCTTTCATCGACGCGTTGGCCTGCGCCATCGCAGTAAAAGTTTTGAATAGCCCACTCTTCTTGGGATACTGAGGAAGTTTAGTCCAAAAGTTGGCCACCTCTGCGCTAAGGGTGTTGATGCTCGGAGATAGAAAACTCTCGCTGTTCGCCGCCGCAAACAGACGAAAGCTGGGGGCGGCCTTTCCTCCCAGGGAACTGAGCGCGTGTTGCCAGGATACTCGGGGTTGATATCGATCCGGATGATTCAGGTAGGCCGCTCCTGTCCACAGCGCGACTTCCGAGGCTTGTGCTTGCAGCATGGGATTAAAGAAATAGGCGGCTACCACCTTTTTCAGACCGGCACTGCGCCCTACCACCGGGCCTAAAAACAGATGGGGATGATATGGGGCTTCGAGATAGGTGTAGTCGTTGACCGGATAGTTATCCCAAATGACTATCCGATGCCCCATCAACGCCTGGGCGGTCTTGGCTTCCGAACTGGTGATAGTTTGGGAAAGGACATAGGGTCCGGTCCAGATGACGTTGATGCCTTGATATAGCGAAGTTTTTAACGCCGCCCAGTAGGGATTGGGGCTGACCCCATCGTATAACGTGGGGGTGAACATCAATTCAAAATTGGGATGATGAATTCGCTCGGTATGCAGAACCCAATCTGCCAACTGCGATTGTTCGGTGGCCAGGTTCGCAGTCAGGTTGCCGCCGATGTCATCAAAGGACAGCATGAAGTGAGTGACCCCAAGGCTTCGAATCTGGTTAATTTTAGCTAGCAGCAATTTCCGGTCCGGCAGGCTTTGGTAGTCAATGGAAAGGCCCGGACTGACTGAATAGACAAAGGTGATGTGATTGCGCTCTGCAGCGTGGACGATGGTCGCCAACACAGCAAAATTTTTAGGCGGATAGGGTTTCATCCAATCGGCCCGTTGATATGGGTCGTATTTAGGCGCATAGACAAAAGTGTTTAAGCGATGTTGAGCCATGAACGCCAAGATAGCCTCGGTATTGGCGACGGTCCAGTCGGGTCCGTAAAATCCTTCGACGACGCCGTCCATGAATTCGGGAGGCGATGCCTCAGACTGCAAAGGCTCAGAGAACCTGGCTGGGGCGAGCGCTTTGGACACAATGGATGGAGCCTGTAAAGGATGAGGAATCGAGGTTGCGGCCAGGCCTGCAGCCAAAATTCCTGCCGTCCATAAGATGGGTTTCACTGTGCCTTCACCTGCCCAATTTCTCAAATGTTAGTCAGGCGATGGTATCGCCTGCTCTAAGGTAAACGTCGTGGGTCCTGCAAAGGTTACATAAGGCCATTAGTTTAGCACATCGACGGCTCGGAGTGCGGACGCGGCCATCGTCGACTCGGCGCTTCTGATAGTTCCCCGGTGGTCCATGGCAACCCACAGACGAGGTGCGGTAGTCATATTGCCTTGCATCGTCTAAGGGATGGTTCACCGATTTAATGGCAGAGAGAGGGATTGGCATGTTAGAAAAAGAAAAATTAATAAATTATTTTGTATGAAGGGGAGATATTAAGAGTTCTTATGCGCTGGCCTAATTTGTTAGACCATTGCAAGGCTTGATCAGGCATTGATAGGTTGCAATTCCGGTAGAGACTTTAGAACAGCTAACACAAATCCACCTATTAACCGGCCATTATTGACATAGAGTTAGGATTTATTGGGATGCGTGTGTCAAAAGCACACGGATAAATGGCAAGGAATGATTTTATTTTAGAAATTGAACCAGAGGTCTATACATCTAGGCAGGATTTCCCACGGAGTTGTCGAATGACCCAATGGTCAGCCAAAAAAATTGGCAAGGACAAGGAGGATTAGATTATGAATAAGATTTCGGCGATCACTTCTGCCGCGCTTTTGGCCACGTTACTTGCAGGGGGCGGGGCACTTGCTGCGGCCAAGCCGGTAGCGACCTCCAGTACGCCTTACGTGACCATTGCGGGGATTAACCAAGGCGGGCCGATGAACTGGTTTAGCCCCGAAGGCAATGTTTATCCCGGGATGGATTTGGAACCCTTGGCCTATCATAAACTGGAAGGCACCAACATTAACGCGTTCTTTGCGGGTGGGGGGCTCGCGAGTAAGTGGCAGACGTCCAATGGGGGACATACCCTCACGGTGTGGTTGAACCCGAAGGATCGCTGGTCCAATGGGCAGGCGGTTACCTCTAGCGACGTTGTCACCTCCATGGCCCTGTATTTCGTGGCGGGGGACGCGCAAGGCTTTGATCTCGGCTCGGTGAAAGCGCTTGGACCCAAGGAAATTCAATTTAACGAAGTCGCTGGGGACAATTACAACGCGTTCTCGCGCTCGATTCTCGAGGAATATATCTTGCCCGCTTCAGTATATGGCGGAGTCTTGCCTAAGAACATTTGGAGCATTATCGATCAGTCCATCTATTCGGGCACAAATGCGAAGTTAATCAAAGAAGCCACGGCTGCACAAGCCACGTTGAGTACTTTGAACAAGACCAAGCTCGATACGTTGGCACCGAAGACCGATGTGTCGGCCGGACCGTATTATATTTCTAGCCTGAGTCCCGACGAGATTATCATGACCAAGAATCCGTACTTCTACGATGCCAACAAGATTTCGATCGACACCGTCGACATGCGCAACAATGCCTCGAATTCGACCGTATTCGAATGGCTGCGCGGCGGCCAAATCTATCAGGGTACCTCCGGCGGAATGTCCTTAGAATTGGTGCACGAGTTAGCCAAGACGCCGGGCAACGTCTACTATCACATTCCAGCCTACGTGACGGCGCAGTTGGCGTTTAACGAGAAGGACTATCCCTATGGTATGGTCCAAGTGCGTCAAGCGATCGCCTATTTGCTGAACAAGCACACCATTTGGCAGATTGCCGAACCGACGGGCGGGACTCGTTCGTTGTTCTCAGACGGCATGATTGACGCGCAGACTGAAGAATATCTGGATCCATCGCAAAAGGCTGCATTGAACCCTTACACCCCCAACCAGCAAGCAGCTGCGAAGTTGTTGGAGTCAGTCGGATTTACAAAGAAAGGGAGCCAATGGTATACGCCTAAGGGCCAAGTCTTTAGTATCAATATCATGAACGTCAGTGGGTTCAACGACTGGATCGAAGCTGGATCGGTGATGGAAAGCGAGCTGAATTCGTTTGGTATCAAGACTAAGCAAACGGTCGTGGCCACCTTTGCGGAGTACGAACAAAACCAAACCAATGGAGAGTATGCGGTCCAATTTTGGATCGGTTCGCTCGGGCCTTGGATTTATAACACCTATGATCGCTTGTACGGCGCCATTGATGGCTATGCTCAAAACGGGACCAAGCTCCAATACACGCCAGCCTCTAAGAAAGACGGAGGCAATTGGCTCGACTTTCCGCAGACCGTGAAAGTAAAGGGCTATGGTACGGTAAACCCTGGCAAGCTGACCAACGAACTTTCGGGCAATCTGACGCAAGCTCAGACCAAGACGATTGTAGCTAAGTTGGCGGCGGTGACCAATCAATACGTTCCCGTGATTACGCTCTGGAACTATGCGCAGGCGGGGTTTGTCAACACGAACCTGTTTACCGACTATCCTCTTAACAATCAACAGTTGATGGTCAGCACAGAGGGCCAGTACCCGCCGATTGGCGGCTGGGAAACATTCGGTTACGTGCATCCGAAGCAGTAGAAGACAAGAAGCGAAGTCCGGCCGGCATTTTTTCGGCCGGACCAATCTTCAGAGGGGAGGGTATTCGTGAATAAATTGGTTCCTCGGTTAATTCGTCGGATATTGGGCGGAATCGTCATGATCTTGGCGGTGGCTTCGTTTACTTTTTTCTTGATTCATATGATTCCAGGTAACCCAGTGGACGCTAAATTGGCTCAGTTAGAAATCGCGGGCGTGCAACCCCAGCAAGCCATGACAGAAGTTCACGCGATGTATGGGTTCATGCCGCACCAACCCCTCTATGTGCAATATGTGCAGTATATCTGGGAACTGTTGCACCTAAATCTGGGTAAGTCGATTACTTATGCCGGTGTGTCGGTGACCCATTTGCTCCTCGAAGCGATGCCCTGGACTGTGATTACTGTTACCAGCGGAATTATTGTCAGTTTTGTTTTCGGCATTTTAGCCGGGGTGATTATTGCGGTGTATCGGGATCGAGGCATCAGTAACGGGCTCACGCTTTTTTCAACGTTTCTCCATGGTATTCCACAATTAATCTTGGCTTTGTTATTGGCCTATCTTTTCACTACGATTTGGGCGATTTTTCCCTATGGTTCACCTTATGACGCTGCGATCGCGCCGGGATTTACCTTGCCTTTCATTGGTTCATTGGCGTGGCATGCGGTGTTGCCAGTGGCGGCGTACGCTATATCCAGTTATGGCGGCTGGGCCCTGACCATGAAGTCCAGCGTTATCTCGGTGTTGGGTGACGACTTCATATTGGCTTCAGAATTACGCGGACTGAAACCGAGAATTCGGATAGGTTATATTGCTCGTAGCGCCATCTTGCCACTTTTTACCACGTTGACGCTGTCGATTGGATTTATGTTTGGTGGATCCGTCTTTATTGAAGAGATCTTTGACTACCGTGGACTCGGATATATGCTGATTACCGCCACTGGGAACTTGGACTATCCCTTGATGGCCGGATCGTTTTTGATTATCACAGTGGCCGTGATCGTGGCCAACATTGTTGCAGATTTTTTGTACACCGCCATCGATCCGCGCATACGCGTGTAGTAGCCAACACCTTATAAGGAGGAACGTTATGTCGCAGGCGACCGCACCCTATTTGGGTACCGTTCCGCCCGAGTTCCGCCGTCCTTCTCTGTGGACGATCTCGTGGAGGGCTATCACGCGAAAGCCGAGTCGCGTGATTGGGATTGTCATTATTTTGTTCTTTACCCTGATGGCGATATTTGGACCGATGTTGTACCCGAAACAACTGCCGATTAATCCGGCGGAGCTTTATGCTCCCCCTTCCTGGGCGCATCCCTTAGGTACCGATTTTGAAGGGACCAGCGTACTTGCCGAAATTATCACCGGATCGCGTTATGTGCTTTCTGCAGCGGCTTTGGCGGCCGTGTTTACGATTGGATTTGGAACGTTGGCAGGCGTGGTTTCGGGGTATTTTTTGGGCTCCACCGATCAGATTATTATGCGGGTGACGGATTTCATTTTGACCATCCCTGGGTTCCCATTACTGATTGTACTTTCGACCATTTGGAGCTTTGGCAGTCCGATCGCGATGGGACTGGTGCTGGGTCTGACTGGGTGGGGAGGGCTGGCCCGGGCCGTACGTTCGCAGACTCTATCTCTGCGCGAGCGAGGATTCATCGAGGCTGCCCGCGGCCTCGGCTTGTCTAATTCCCATATCATCACGCGTGAAATTTTGCCCAATATCTCGCCTTACATCGCCATGAACCTATTGTTGTCCGTGACTGGAGGCATTTATGCTGAAGTCGGGCTCTTCTTTTTGGGAGTCATTCCGTTCCAATCGAACAACTGGGGCGTTATGTTGAATCTGGCCTTTAGCAACGGTGCCATGTATACCCCTCAATCTCTGCTCTATATGGTTTCTCCGATGGCTTGTATTTTACTGGTGACCTTTGGCATCGTGCTAACGTTGGATGCGTTTGATGAGATCTTGAATCCGCGTCTAAGGGAGGGATAGCCATGAGCGCTAAACTGACGGATCGCTCGCAACAGGACTTTGGCCTATCCCCCGAGGTGGCGTGTCAGGTTCGCGACCTGAACGTGACGTACCGCGTGGATGGCCGTGAGCTGTCTGCCTTGCGTGAAGTCTCTCTCGACATTCGGCAGGGGCAGATCACGGCGGTCATCGGCGAGTCCGGCTCCGGTAAATCCACTTTGGCCCTGGCCTTGATGAATGCGGTCTCGAGTCCGGGACGGATTGCGTCTGGCAGCGTGACCTACCGGGGTCTCGGCGAAGTGACCCGGATGCGGGGGGAAGAGCTTCGACGCGTGCGCGGCAAGGCGATTAGCATGGTGTTCCAGGCCTCGCAGAATTCGATGAACCCATTGACGCGGATAGGGGCGCAGCTATTGGATTTGGCCCGTTCTCATGATTTGCCTAATCCGCGAGCGGTGCTGCGTGAAGCGGGAGACTTGGCCTCTCGTATGTCGCTGGATGCGGATCGGGTGTTGACTTCCTACCAACATCAGTTGTCTGGTGGGATGCGGCAGCGGGTGGGCATTATCTTCGGCTTGGTCCTGAAACCGAAGATCCTGTTGATGGATGAACCGACGACGGCGCTCGACGTCTTGTCGCAATCGTCGGTCTTAGAGATTGTGCGATCGATTCAGCGGGAGCGACAATTAACCACGGTACTCATTACCCACGACATGGGGGTTGTGGCCGAACTGGCGGATCGGGTGGTGGTGCTTTATGCGGGTCGGGTCGTCGAAGAAGCGTCGACCGCCGAGTTGCTTCGCCACCCCCGCCATCCCTATACCCGCGCTTTGATTCAGGCCATCCCGCGTTTGACCGGAGATCTCGGCGATGCCAAGGCGCTGGAAGGCCAGCCACCCTCATTAGCTTCGGTGCCGAATCAAGGCTGTGTTTTTCGCGAGCGCTGTCCCTACCGGATGGACGTGTGCGATACTATTTTGCCCAGTTTTCGGTTCGACGGCGATGGCGAGCATCGATTTGCCTGCCATTACGAGGAGGCGCGCCGTGATTGAAGTCAAAGAAATTACGAAAATCTATGCGGCCACCGGCGGCATGCTCGGGCAAAAACCGGTGAAAGCGCTTCGCGGAGTGAGTCTGACGCTGGCCGATGGAGAGGCAATTTCTCTCATTGGCGAGTCGGGCTGTGGCAAGACCACGCTGGGCCGCATCATTGCCGGGCTGGAGGCGTCTACCAGTGGGGACCTAGTGTTCGATGGGACGGCTTTAAGTACCCTCTCACCGCGGGAACGACACGCCAAATTTCAACAGGTACAATTGATTCAGCAAGATCCCTATGGAGCGCTTAACCCGGCGCGGCCATTGGGGGAAGCCTTGGCGGACCCATTGCGCTTGCAAGCCAAGAGGCTGGGTAAGGATGCGTCTTGGGTGCAAATGCGTGCTAAAGAGTTGTTGCAACTGGTAGGATTGGATCCGGCGAATACCCTTTATAAGTATCCGCACAACCTCTCAGGTGGTCAGCGT
>JAMCVM010000164.1 GCA_023475835.1 Bacillota bacterium
AGCCCACCTCATCGATGAACCTCACCCGGTCAGGACCGACGCCCCCTCAGCGCTTGAGCGCTTTTTCCACCGGCTGTCGCCCCAGAGGTACCTTCTGCGACTGCTTAATCCATCGGGGTTCAACGGCACCACATATGAACCTCCGACGAGGTTGACGGCGTTTACGATCACTCTGAACCTATCTGGTCGAGTGGAAAGCGTCACGAATCTCACCAGCGACTGTCCTGCCCCCTTTGTCGCCGACAATTTAACCCTCAGCCTACCAATCACTACCCTCAAGGATTATGCTGTCTACGTCATTAAGACTGTTTAATGATATTCAGAACGTGGCTCACTTTCGTGCTTCTTTGTCCAATCTCCATTCGATCTCAGCCATTTTTGGGGGATACTAAACCTCGACGTCTTCACGCCCGGGTCCTGCATTTAGCGCTCGAATTATCTGAAAATGCACTAATCGCCTCCCACTTGTGATAAGATGATATTGGTTGCTTGGTGATTTGGCTTTAATTTTGCTTGTGTTATGGTTTTGATGATGGCTGATTCAGATCTTTATTTAATGATCTTACCTTCCATGATTCCTCACCTGTGGGCATAGTCGGTTAAGCCAGTCTTCATGCGGACACATCCCACTCAACCAGATAACTTCTCACCACTTGCTTTGGTTAAGCTTGTGGACGTCTATCTTGGCCCCCCATCAGTCCACCTAAGACTCCTTCCGATTGGAGAGTCGCCATGGTCTTGCAAATTAGGACCGCAACAGGTCATGCGCTCTGATTTCTCCCCATCCTGGTATTCCATATCCTGTTTCAAAACTTAGTTCGGCAGTGCCTTCACATATTCATCGTTCATCGTAAGCGCATGGTCCTCAGTTGCGAGGGGCATCCGAATCAGGCGCACATTCGGTGGCAGACCTGAGCACAGCGCTATGAAGTCGTCTACCATCAATGACGACAACAGCTTTGGCTATCGCGTCGAACTCAGCGATAGTTCCCAGGGGAGGTAGGTCAAGCACCAAGGCAATCAAAACATGCGCGTTCTTGGCGAAAAATCGACAGCAAAGACGTCCCTCGGCCATGGTGATGATGTAGGCGTTGAAGACGATTAAAATTACTCAAACGATTCGATCGGGGGAACGTTGTAGACGGGCGGGAGCGCGAGGTCGTACGGGTCGTACGGGGCTCATCGTCGAGGTCATGCACCAGGGTTCGACTTGATGGTGGGCGCGCATGTCCTCGGTCAAACGATGTTCACCCCTGTCCACCCGGAGACATGTCTAGGAGTTCGGTCCCTACTCGCGGTATCATCCGCATTCGTCTTGCGATGACGTTTGCGCGGGGGATGTCACAAACATGACGGGCACATTAGCGCGTCCGCGCAAAATTTAATCATCTGGCCCTATGCGCATCAGACCAGATGAGGTTCGAACTCGACGATTGTAAAAAGGGCCTGAAGAATTTGGAATTTTAGGAGAGAATACTGAGATAAACGGTCAACACTCGGCATGCGGTAGTCGCAGGTCGTCTGATTAGAATTTGGAGGCAGACCATGACAGAACGATGGACATTCACATTTGGGCAAACCTTGCGGTCAGTCCGCATGATTCGCGGCTTGACCATGGATAGCATAGCAGAAAAGAGTGGCCATAATCAAAGCTCGTTGTCCGTAATCGAACGCGATAAGATTATCCCGTCCGCCGCCTTTTTGCGGGACATCGCCCCATTTTACGGGTGTCCTTGGTGGAGCCAAGCGCACAATGTCTCTTGGCTGACCATGATCGCCACGGCATCGGCAAGGACCGACGACCAGAGCGAGCAGGGTGCTCTGCACTTATATTTAGACCTTGGAGTGCAGACGAGAAACCTCTTAACCCAGGCCATGGCTGAAGATCCGAGCATCGCCTCCCTCTATCGCCAATGCGTAGAAGTGTTTGGCCTTCCCGGTCTGACATCATTAAGCGCAGTCGAGACCGCCCCTTTATGGGCGTGGCTAGCTGAGATGCTAGTCATGGATGCACACGCTATTCGAAGCAGCGAGAATGCCAATGTTCAAGCAAAGCGCCTGTTGGAGAAGACGCTGGCATTTTTTCGAGACAACCTGATCAGGGTCAACCAACCGAACCTGGCTCGTGGTCTCCGCGACGCACGGTTGGCACGACAATGGTCTCACGCAGACTTGGCCCGAATAGCCTCCAAGCCGCTTCAATTAGCCGGAGAGTCTCCTCTAAGCGACCTCGACATTGCGCAGATGGAAAGCGAGGAAGTCGGCGAGCTGAATGTCGTGCACTGGATTGCCCTGGCCCACGCCTTAGAGCTTCCTTTAACCCAAATAATGCCTTCCTTGACTTCGTCTAGTTCGGACGACATCGAAGCGATCATCTTACAATTATTGAAGCAGTACGGGCTCAGCTTGCAGGCGATAGACGTGCTAAAAGGAATGATGCAATTGCTTCAATCTTATGAAACCCAGGATCTCGTTCCGGGCTCATAACGTGACGGTGCTGTTGTGTTGCGTCCCGATCTTACGATCGGAACCCATGGCACCCAATCAAGGCAGTATCATCGAGAGACGCCTAGTTTGCCTTTATTGCGGTTTGACGGGATTACGCGTTTTAGTCTAATCGCTTCCGGATCTGGTTGGTAGCGACGGGACCAAGCCCATGAATCAAGAACGCGATAGAATCGATCGGGCGCTTAAAGAATTTAACTCGGCCTCAGTAAAAGCGCGGCAGGTATCGAAACGGAATATGAATCGACCTTATGGGTTCGTTCATGCTGATGATATATACGGATACTAGCTGCAGTCGTCGCAATCCGGAACTCCTGAGATACGCCATGGCATATCTTTCGTCCTTTGGGTGACGACTGGACACGCTAGCCATACCGCCGGCTCTTACGCACTTTCTGTTATTACTAATTGACTAGAAAATGATTAAACAGAGATCTTGTGGGTATTCCCTGCTATTTACTGCCGGAACCTCGGGAAATACGCATAACATATCCACCGTGTCTGGACTGTTTGACGAGTTTCCATCATTCTTTCGAAGAAATAATCGCAAACCCGTACTATTAGGTTGCTGCATCGTTACGACGTCGACTCTTAATAACAGAAAGTGCGTAAGAGCCATACCGCCAGTCCCAAAGACGCCGATCCCCGTTGAAATAGATATCGGCCGCCCGATTTTGGACGGTCTATATGTGGTCGGCCCGGCGCTCACAGCCAGGCTAACCATTTAGCTTGACCGCTCTGGCAAAATATATCGGGTAAGTCTAAATATTTTAAACTCTGTTTCCAATATTTATCCATATGTGGTATCCTTAAGGAGCGGTGTAAAAGTATACTTCGGAATTCGTCCAAGAGGCCTTCTGAACGTTTTTGTACCTCGCCGCGATAATCATTCGGATTCAGCTAGCTTGACCGACGGTTATGTGCCCGGATAGAATTTTTTGCTCGGCTTCCAGGGAGGTGCCACGGTGAAAAGTCCCCAAGATTTGTGTCGAGTAGAATACCGAGTTTATCGACGCCAAATGCAGCAAATACATCGCTTGGCGCGCGCCACCCACCAGCGTCCATCCGAATACTTGCGATCCTTATTGGACGGGGCATTGGAGATTCACGCCCCATCGACAGAAGAGGGCCCGTAAAATGCCTAGGTATCATCGTCTAATCGACCGCCCGTCTTGCCATCGACTGCTGACGCTGCAAGCAACTACGGTCTGCACAGAAATTCTAGGAGAATCCTGTCGTGTGGGCGATGTGATCCAGATTCTCCATCAGATCAACCAGGAAGAGTCTCACTGGCTACGGACGGTCTTGACCGGGAAAGAGGTTGACCAGCCTTTGGGGGTCAACCCGCATTTGCACCCGATAATCAACGAGCGCCAACGCTGACACGTTTACATTCAACCTATCTTAAATTCATTGAATTCCCCGGTTCTATGTGTCCGTAACCCACAGGTTTTATCAACAATCCGTCGGTGCCGAGGCCGAACTCTTGAGTCGTCCCATACGCTGACCTCCTCCTCGCATCTCCAATCCGGTAGCAAGGCACGCGACCGTTTGACGATGAGACGCTAACCCCATCTGTCCTTCTCCATTCACGGATTTTTCGGCAATGAGGCACCTTCAGATACCCGTCTTTCCTCAGCGAGACCCTAGGTGCCAGGACGCCTAAGTGCCGAACCACCGGATTCCGAAGCATGACCCCTCAAGGTCATCGACGGCTCAAGACTGCGTGCTCAATTTGTAGGACATCGCTCGCGAGACGGTGAAATTTGGCTCGTAAACCCATGCAGAGAGGGCTTGTTTGCTCGACGTATGCCTGCAAAAGGGGACGTACCATTCGAGGCCCGCGCGCTAATGGGTGGTCGATGGTCGCTCAGACAACGGGTCGATAGATAAATAACCTGAGCCACGCTACCGATGCTCTTTTTACTATGCTTGTTTGCCAAGACGTGCCGTATACTGCGAAGTTCCTGTGGTTCTTGGCTTACGACCACTGATCGTGAATTCTTTGCTGAGGCCTAACGCGATTTCACCCATCAAAATAGCCTCGTCGAGCATCACCCTGGCCATGATCTCCGCGAAGAACGCCCGACCATAGGCGAAGGATTTTAGCCGCCGGGACGCGAATGGATAGGCCTGCTGTCGGCGGCGAAGAAGCTTCTCGGTAATCGGTCAGAGGACGTCCACGGATGCTGTTGTCGGGTGCGACCCAACCCGCTGATAGCCTCCCTCGGATAAAAGCTCTACCCCTGACTCTCAACGGATGAGAATCTTTCAACCCGCTCGTATTCGAGGCGGCTATCCGATTCAGATTAGAAGTGCTTGCGATTTCTGTGCAACAACAGCCCAAAGGAAGAATATCTTCCTTTGGGCTTGGTGGGTTATCAAATGCGCCGTAAAACCCCTAGCTTTAGCTATGGGGATATAAGGCGCTCGCCGTCAGGCGAAGGGTTGTCCTCTCCGAGCTATACCTTGGGTGCTATACTCAGAATGTGTTCGCCCTTTGACAAATGGAGACATTGGCGGTTGTCTCCCGGAAACGTAAAATGTATCGCGTCGTCAAGACCAGACGTTAACAGGATTCGGCGAACCAAGGTGGTTAGCGAAGTCTAACCATCACGGCAAGTAACCAGAGACCTTCGGGCGACTGGATAGGGGGGTGTTTGGCTCACCCTTTGCGAGTAAAGCTCACGTGAGTGAGTTCCTCGTAAGAATCCCCCGGCTTTAGCCGTGGGGAGTGTCAAAGGGCAGTCATTCCGCCATCGACGACCAGTAACGATCCATAGCTGAAACTGTTTGCAGGAGACAACAAAAACCAAACTGCCTCCGCGATCTCTTGGGGGGTACCCATACGTCCAATCGGCTGACGCTGGGCCATCTGCGCAATGGCCTCATCCGGATTGGCGTAATTCGCCGTAATCCTCTCTACCCAAGGCGTATGCACGGTGCCTGGAACAACGGCGTTGACCCGAATTCCTTGTTGATGAAAGTCCGCGTGCAGGGATCGGGTAAGCGCCAAAACTGCCCCTTTGCTGGCCGAGTAGGCTGCACGGTCGCGAATGCCGACTACTCCTGCAATGGAGCCCACATTGACGATAGCCCCGGCGCCAGCCTCAATCATATCGGGGATAAACGCCTTGGTGACCAAAAAGAGGCCAATCACATTGACTTGCAAGATGCGCTGAAATTCTTCGGTAGAGGTGGTCAGAACCGTTCCTGCACTACCAATGCCCGCGTTATTCACTAAAGCCCCCACCCGACCGACGTGGCGGTGGATGAGGTCGGCGGCGCGCTCGACACTACTCGCGTCACTGACGTCTAACGCCACGGCAAAGGCTCTTCCCCCTCGTTGCTCGATGGATTGAGCGGTCGCTGTTGCAGCCTCTTCATTGACATCGGCCACCACCAGATGAACGCCAGCTTCGGCCAATCGCTCGCAGATCGCTTGACCGATTCCAGCGCCGCCTCCGGTGACCACCGTCACTCCATAGTTTCCGTCTACGGTATTTTCCACTGCTATCATCGTCTCCTCGTCGGTTTGACTCAGCCTGTCCTTTGGCGATGCTCCTATGCTGTCGCTGGATATTTGCTTACTCCGATGCCCCGCCAGTTGTAGTGCTGGGAGTAATCCGATAGGAGAAGTGGTATCTCCCCGAGCCGATTTGGATCCACGGGGCACCCGTTTCGGCATGCAAGATCGCCTCCGCGTCGCTTTCAAATTCGGTGAAATGGGCATGCGGGAACTCCACGGTCGCCCGTGTATTCGCCGGGATCGACACTTCTAGCGTGAAATGGGCGTCGCTTAGATGCCATTGGATTTCAATCGGCCCATACAGCGAACGATACTCCGCGCGCACCCAGTCTAATCCCGGGCCTGGCTGCGGTCCGAGCCTCATGCTCTGAAACCCTGGATGATCTTCCCGGGGATTAAGGCCAGCCACCACCGTATAAAGCCACTCCCCCACCGCTCCATAGGCGTAATGGTTGAAGGAATTCATGGCCGGGCTCCAGAAACTGCCATCCGGCCGAATGCCATCCCAATGTTCCCAAATGGTCGTTGCTCCCTTGGTCACAGGATAGAGCCAGGACGGGTAGTCCGTTTGCAACAACAGTTCATAGGCCTCCTCGATAGAGCCAAACCGGGACAACACTGGCAACAGATAGGGGGTGCCTACAAACCCCGTGGTGAGGTGCCCATTTTGTTGGGAAATCAGGTCGCGCAAGGCCAAAAATACTCGCGACCGATGCGCGGGTTCCACTAAATCAAAAGCCAGGGCCAAGACATGGGCGGTTTGGGTGGGGACGGCAAGCCGTCCCGTCGGCGTGACAAATTCGTCGCGAAAGGCTTCGCCAATCCTTTGCCGCAAATCCTCGTACTCCGCGTGGTCGGCAGTCTTGCCCAGGGCTTTGGCCGCCTTGGCCAGCCATTCGGTCGAGTGGGCATAAAACGCATTGGTGATGAAATCGATGGCCGTGGCGCCGACATAGCTGCCCGGAGGCGAATCCAGTCCTAACCAATCCCCATAATGAAAGCCGGCTTCGAAGGTCTCAATGCGAGGCCCAGTGTGGCGCATATATTCGACCCAAGCACGCATACTCGGATACTGGCGCTCCAGCAAGCGGCGATCGCCATAGTGGGTATACAGCACCCAGGGGCAAATGACGGCAGCATCCGCCCACGCGGCACTGCCATGGGCGTCCTTTTGCAAGACGTTCGGCACCACATGCGGTACCGAACCTGAAGGCAGCTGGTCGGCCGCCAAGTCCTTTAACCACTTGCTGAAGAACGGCACGACTTGCATATTGAAACTGGCGGTGCCAATGAACACTTCGGCATCGCCGGTCCATCCCAAACGTTCATCGCGTTGGGGACAATCGGTAGGTACCTCGAGAAAGTTATCCCGTTGACTCCAGACAATATTTTGCTGCAGGCGAGTGACTAACGGGTCAGAGCATTCAAACGTCATTGTCCGTTCCAGGTCGCTGTGCATCACTTCGGCCACCAGCCCGTCCGCTAATCCCACTGGGTCGAGATCTCCTGTGACCCGAACGTAGCGAAATCCCTGAAAGCTAAACTCTGGAGCGTAGATCGCCTCCCCGCGACCATCTCCGGTGTAGGTCACCGTTTGACGCGCCTTTCTAAGATTTTCGGTATAAAAGTTGCCTTCCTGGTCTAAGACTTCGGCATGTTCTAAGCGCACTGTGGCCCCCTTAGGCAAGGTCCAGCGGGCGCGCACGCGCCCGGTCAGATTTTGACCAAAGTCCACCACCCTATCCCCTGCCGGGGTGGTAAAAACCGCTTTGACGGCCAAGACCTCGGTCACCCGAGTGGGAAGATTCTCCTCCGCCACCAGCGTTTGCGTGCCATAATCTACGCGCTCCACCGGGATCCAATCGTGGACATCCAGCTTCGGCTCCGCCCAGCCCGGAATATCCAACCGAGCGTCATAGGTTTCCCCATGGTAAATCTCAGAAAAACGAATCGGCCCGGAATGATGTTGCCATAAAGAATCCGATCCAACTAGGAGCGAAGGCTTTGATGGACCCAGGTCATGCAGTTCCAATAATAAGGCTCGGCGCAGATGTGACGTCGGCCGATCACCATTCCAGCCAATCTCGCCCGCATACCAGCCATTACCCAGCATCGCGCCGATGACATTCTCTCCCAGGCGTAAGTACCGGGTAACATCGAAGACTTGGTAGGGCAGGCGCTTGGCATAGCTAGTCCATCCCGGAGTGAACCAGCGGTCTCCCACGCGCTGCCCATTGAGATACAGCGTATAAAGGCCCAATGCCGTAACATAAATGCGAGCTGCTTGGGGTAGGGTCTCTAATTGAAAGCTGCGCCGCAAGAGCGGCACCGCCGACGAGTCGCCTTTACCTTCCACCGGATCGGCGCTGATCCATTCCGCGCTCCAAGCCTCAGGGGTACCCATCCCGGTTTCAAACCAGGTCGGTTGGCGGCTTACCGCGGTTTCTCCAAAATTGTCCCGGACCTCCACATGCAGCCAATAGCGGGTGCGTGGTGCCAACGGCGGTCCTTCATACCCCTGGTGCACCGAGGCCTCACGTTTAACCTCCCCACTATCCCAGACGAGTTCATTCCCCGCCTGGTCTCGGCTTAGGCGCAAACGATACCCGGTCTGCACCACATTTCGATGATCACTTTCTAGCCGCCAACTAAAACGCGGTCTCGGCTCGTCAATCGCCAATGGCGTTTCTCGGTATTCCGTGCGCACGTCCACGATAGTTAACATAAAGACGCCTCCCTTACCTCGACTGACTTCAGCGATTGTGTTTACCATACACCTTGAAGTCGGCAAATGGATCCCTAAGATGCTCGTGCCCACGATCTTTTCTCCGTCCCGCCATAATTCCACTGGATCGTGACGCACCATCCTTCATGCCATGAGCCTGATTTGGCTGGAGCCAAGGTTTCTCGTCGGAGGACACTTATTTCCGCAGAACCCTCCTGACGTCATGTATCGCCTAATCGATTTTCCCGGGCATTGCTGCGATGCCCAAGTAACGCCTCCCGGGTTTACTAGGCGACGTCAAGTCCCCATGTTCCTCACATTGAGACTCCACCCTCCCAGACGGTAAAAGAACCGGTTTTGGATAAATCGATCGGCATGACTTCAGACCGGCCCCATGCTACCAGCCACAGGGAAATCAATGGGGTCATGCGACCCTCAGGTCTGGCTTCCCGAGTTTAGAACTCGGAGGCGTTGGTTGGGTTTATCAAAAAGATCTAAATTACCGCCCCACAACATCCCATTACCTTGTAGCAACTTTGCTGAAACTATGGTAATTTATCTCTTGGAAGGCATGAAAGGTAAGGCTTGTCGTGATAAAAGTACTTGACCAGTGCATCTGTCGATTACCTTCGATGGCGGATCTGAGCAGAGTTGCACAACGCATTGAATGATCTATGAGAATCGACCTCCGGGCGTGTAGCTCGATGGACACTGAACCGTTGGTAGTGTCTGATCGCTCCTTCAGATTCTCGGGCTCAGCCAAGGTTAGATCCCACGGTTACTTGGGACCACAGACCGTACTTTTATCATGTCGACTACCTTTGTCGCCCACATAAAAGCCACAGGAGGAATGCAGGAAGATGATGAAGTCTAAAGCGCTCACGATGATTTCTGCTGGGTCGATGTTGATGGCGACCTTGGCGCTCGGCACTGGATTTCGAGCCGCCCCTAACGTTGGTGCGTCGGCAAACTCTCGAATTCTCGTTGTTAGCGGAGACTCTGTTTCCGCAACGGAGGGGTGTGTGGCTACCAGCGATTACCAGCGAGGTAGCATGATTGTGTTTCGGGCTCAGGTGCACACGATGGCCGGTCACTTAGCGGCCCCGACAGACAAAGTCGTGGTCCACCTGTCGAACGGGATGAATCTTCCCATGATGGACATCCATCATCCCTTGCCCGGTAAGCCTATGTATTGGGTAGCCACTTGGGTCATCCCGATGAATGCCAAGCTAGGGACCCTATCTTATACCATCACCGCCACCAACCCCAAGAACGGGGTTCATGGTTCGTATGCCCCATTTCCGGCGCCAACTTCACTACCTACCATCGTGCCCTATACCTACAGCACCAAGGTAGTGACCAGTGTCAACGGCAGCGCGGCTAACATGGTCAAGGTTGGGTCCACCGTCGATCTCGCGGCGTCGATTGACCAGACCGTGGAAGTCGGAACCAAACTCAAAGCCATTCCAATGACCGAAGGCACCGTTCAAGCGGAACTAGGAGTGGCTGGCGACACGACGTCAACGGGGGCTTTAAAGGCCAGTGTTTCAGTGAACCTCAAGTACGATGCCACCACCAAAACCTGGGATGCCGTCTTGCCCTTGCCGACGATATTGCCGACGGGGCTCTATGAGATCGAAGTGGTTGGCCACGACACCAATGGCAACGTGGTTCAATCTGCTCCCAGCTACGTGGGTGTGGAGGGCTAAACGTGCGAAACGCCAAGCGGACCTCGCTTCATCATTGGGCGGCCATCGTGAGCACGGCGTCGTTAGTCCTGGGCGCAGGGGCGGGGCTAGCGGCCGCCCCTGCGCCTGCGCCGTCTTCCGTATGGGAGCAACTCACCACTGACCCCGCATCAATCTCTGTCTCGGTACAAAATCCTACGGTGGGGCAAACGGAAGGGCTCACGGCTCAAGGTCTCCCCTCTGGAGCGAAAGTCAATCTCATATGGGAGACCGTCATCGGCCATTGGAAAGTGAACGGCCCTAGCTTCATTGGAGCTCAGTACCACGAAGGGACTGAAGTCTTAGCCCACCTGGAAGCTAATCGCGAGGGAGATCTGACCGCGCATTTTCAGATCCCTGAGGGATTTGGCGGAGAGCATCTCTTGGGCTTACAACTGGCCTCGGGGAAAATGGCCGGGGTCAGTTCGGTAACCATAATTCCCAGCGTGAGCTTAGCCTCCTCGAAAGTCGCCCAAGGTGGATTTTTCCAATTTACCATGCATGGGATTGGCTATCAGCCTTACTTTGCTCAATTCCCAGTCCTCTACGACAACCGCGTGACCGGCAACGTGACTGCAGTAGACACCGAGGGCACCGCGCATTTTTCGATTCGAGCCGAAGGCGTCGGAGCCAACGAGATTGTCATCAACAACGGCACCATGGGAGGGCCATACTTAAACGAACAGCAGTCCCCGTTCCCGTATATGCCTAACTTTTCTTTCCCTGTCACCGTCTTGCCCGGGACTCCCCAGGACGTTTCGAACCCCCTTCCGACGCTATCGGCGCCGAAAGGACGTTACCTGACGGCCAGTGTCGGCAGCGGCGTCGTTGGCAGCGCCTATACTCTCATCGGCCATGGGTTAAAACCCAACCACCGTTATAGCCTCACCTGGTGGACCACGAAAGGCAGCCACGTTAGTGGCAATGGCTATTCGGCTTTGGCAGTACCGATGGGCACCGTCGTTACGAATAAAGCGGGGGCCTTCCGGCTACCCGAAACCGTCCCTTCGGACCTCGGCGGACCCGCCCATAAGATTACCCTGAGCAACCAAGGGAAAGTGATTTCCGCCACTAGCTTCCGGATCTTTCCGAAGGTGATCGCCATATCTCCCAATCCCGCACCTGAAGGTTCTTTGGTGACGGTCACTCTTCTGGGAGGGGGATGGACCGACTACGACAACATTTACGCCGTAGACTACGACAACGGATATGTGGGATTTGGATGCGCCTTTAACTCGCAAGGCAATCTGCAAATTCAATTCCGGGCCACCGGTAAACCGGGCATTCACTTTATCGACTTGTACCCGTCGATTTGGAAGGGCAAGCAAACTTTGCCCAATCCCTATCTCTTGCCGCAATTGACATATAACGCGGACCATCCTGGGGACTGGCTACCCGCTTTTCATCTCGTCCTCAAGGTAACTGCGCCCACATCGTAACCGCGAAACCAAAAATTTTGCGGACCCAATACTATTTGGCATCGAATCGCCCAATGGCGCAAGGCCACTAGGCGCGTCTCATTGGGCGATCGCCACCTAAGGAGGACACCATTGCATGAATGCTCCCACGGGCGACCTAAACCGCTAACTACTCACGGTTTTTGCGGGAGTGGACGCACAAACTCGACACCACGGGCTGAACAGTCAGATCTGGAGCGGTCTCCGACCGTCGGCCATCGTGGTTTCGGGACCGATATTCGCCAGTGATTCCCGGATCGCGCCAGCGATTGTCGATTCAGGCTCACGAGTGCCTGGCACTCAAACCCTTCACGCTGTCCGTCTCTGCAACGGGTGAAGAGAAAACGGATCCGTGCATCCACCGGTCATTCCAGTAAAGAGAAGGGTGTCCCCCAATTTCTGCAAGGAATCATTGGGTTAGCTGCAACGAGGTCTGACTATCGGGCCGGGTGTTAGGCGAATCCGCAAGGCATGAAGAAAAGGGAAATGGAATGGAGGGAAAGCCGTTCAAAAACCCCAGGGATCTTTGCCGTCCAGGTAAAATCCCGGGCGCCATTCTGAGGGGCGCACCGCCCCCGATTCCCGACCACTTCCAACTCGTGATCCTGATTTTGCCTGTTGTGGTTGGTGGCTTTGGACCCCACCCAGAGGACGGATTTGTAATCCCTTCCATGAATCAGGGGTTATACTGCGCGCAGGTCAAATTTGACGGTTTGATGCCAAGGCTGTGGGCGTCTCAACCCATGGTTGCATAATGGTTTTCCAAGACGATGGCGTTCTCCTAAAAACGAAAACTATGATCCGCGCGCAGTATAGCGACCCGGGGTCGGTCTCCGACGATGCCATTGAATCCGTCCACCCGGCCAAAAAACCCCGTGAAAATCCGAAGCGGACGGGCCCGTAATGGGGGTCATCATGCCAACCCACTTGACCTTCGCTTCCCTGTGCCACCCCTTTACGGTACCCACATCTTTTCGGCGGCCGAGATCAGCATACTTTAACTCAAGTTTGGCCCCCCGTATTACGCCGAAATTTGGCATCGGAGATCGCGTAATCTCTTGGCCTGCGTGACTTTAGCAACATTCCACGTTGCCCGTTTAGCCGACCATATCGAGACTTCGCAGTGGATTGCCTAAGAAGAACTTCTCAAACCGCTCTTGGAGTGCAGCCTAGTGCGGCGTCTGTTGAAATGGCTGGAGATCCATCGGCCCCGACTCCGCGACGGAGCGAAGAACGGCCTGCAAGCGATCCTCAAATCAGGCCCACCAGCGTTCGGCCACGTTTTTCTCGCGCAACTCGGCCACAATCCCCTCGAAGAGGAGGCCTAAGGATTCGTCGGCATCGACTCGGCGGAGGTAGGCTAGAAAGAGGTAGGTGATACCCTGTAGGGTGACCTGGGCGATTTGCGCATCCAAGTCCCGAGATTGTGAGCGGCCAAGACGTAGGGGCTGCTGCATTTCTTTGAAAAACCCTTCGATGGTCCAGCGAACCGTATAAATTTCCATCATTTTCCCCAACGAAAGCGCGGTGTCAGTCGACAGAAAGAGCCGCCATTTCTTAGCATACGGGAAGCGGCAGAAATATCATTGGACCTCCCCGACCCCTTCGTACGGCACGACGACCTCAAAATATCGAGGGTTTATATACTCGACATTAAAGATCTGATACTGGCACCGATCAGGCTTGAGTGCCACAGCCCTCTTGATCAAGGAGTACGTTTCAATTCTTTAGTGCCGAATATATAGTTTGCGGCAACGCGAAGCCTGGCCTGCTTTCTGTCACTGGGTCAACAGCGTCTTGGCGTTGACTGCCACGCCTTGGTACTCATATTTGCGCTGGTCCTTGCGCACACCATACACCCCGTGCATCGCCTGAGGGCGAATTTGCCGAACCGCTTGGATGAACCCTTGGCTGCTGCACCCACTATCGGCCAACACATCGCGCACCCGGAGGCCGTGTTTGACCGTCCGTTTCATCATCGCTACCGTCTGGTCGATTTGGTTTGCGCGCATTCTTTCCGGCGCGTCGCGCCGGGTGAGCCTGGGATACAGGCCTTGTGATAGTGCGCTTTCCGCCGTTGGGCCCGCAGAGGCTTTTCGCTATGAATACTGAAATCCACCGGCAGAAAGCTCGTCCCATCAAACCAGCCCACCCCGAGATCTTTGAAGCCTAACTTAGTCCCCCGTCTCCCTTCCCCAGGATCGAAGCCGCAGGCAATGTTTTCAATGTGGAATCCCGTGCGGGCGTCTTGACTGTCGTCAGCGATCAGCGCCGAATTCGGCGCCACAGTTTTCTGCGGATTGACGAGCCGTTGGAATCAGGTTACCACCCCGTACCAGATCGATCGCCAGGGGATCCGTGCGTCATTTTGGAGGCGATCGATCGCATCTTTCCTCATCGTGGTGATTTGGCGAACATGGCTCGTAAACCAGTCATTGACACGGTTCAATACCAGGAACGGGAGGAGCATCACCAGCACGATCATTTCCGTCACGCTATACCCTTGAGACTTTTCGAAGCCGGCCTGCTTGATAATGGAGGGCAATTTAAAGGTCTTTGCCGCATCCAACCACACAGAAGTCATGGAATCCTCGTGCGTTTCGAGGATTTTTCCAACCTCTGACAAGTCGTGTTGCATAATCACCCCTCATTTCGGGCCGATTTGGATTCTCCTCTAATTATCGCAAAACCCGTGTATTCCTGCGGGTTTCGCGGGTTTTTCGTAGGTATGATGTCGAGGAAATTTGGTGTATTCTCGGGGTGCGAAACTTAAGCTCTCATAATCTCAGCTTATACCAAGGCTTTCTCAGCACCAAATTATTTTGGCGGATTTTCGTGAACCTAACTGGGCTTGGGTGTGCCTCTTCTGAAGGGAAGGAAAGAATCAATTCGTATAGGCGGAAAACCAGATGGCTCCGACGTGCTCAGAGATCCTTTAGCTATCGCGAGACCACCCTGTAGGTCGAATTGGAGAGTCCCCCTCGAACCCGCCGGGCTAAAGTGAACGAAGCACTCTTGGCGGGGTTGAACGAGGAAAATCCCCGGCACGCTGCGAATCCAAACGTACGTCTGCGTTTCGGTCTCCGAGCTTTACTCTAGTTGAAAGTTTCAGCCCAACGCTAATCGGGGAAGTCTGAGGCATAGCAACTTGCGGGCCAGAAAGTGCACCACAGCTTTTTTCCTCGCGTACTCGTAACAGGCCCTCTGAGGGAGTCTCGAATCTTTAGAACTCCATACCCCAAAAGTGCGTAAGCGCCAGTGTCGCGAACCAGCCTCTGCGGTCTACTTCGAAGGCGGTTCACTAGGGTGCTGAGTCGTGGCCAACCGCTCCACTCTGTCAAATCCAGCTAGACTGAGACGCACCATCGCGTACATCAGCGCACTTACCGCCAAAAACGGTAGAACCCCGCCCAAAACAAACAAGACCACGTATAACATTGCCATCATTATAAGGGTCCGACCCGGATTTAGCACGCAGGCGAGTGCGGCCAAGCGTAAATATTTCCACAGGCTGTCCATCTGCCGATGGGCATACAGCGGAAACACGTAAATCGAAACAGCAATCACCACCACGTCGATAACGCCAAGTGGGATGAAGGCCAGATGCAACAAGCCGCGCTTGACAGCAACGGACACGTGCGTATCCCACACTAGAAAGCCAATAACCCCAATCAAGATCCATGCCAGTCCGTTCGTTCGCCAAAAATCGTAGCGGACCGTGTTCCAAAACACTTTGAAGGGGCGTACTTCGTCAGCTTTGCCGCGAGCCCAATTTCGGGTGAGCGCGGCCAGCGAGGCGGTTGCCGGACCGACCCCCAGGATACCCGCGCCGGCTATTGAAAAGGCAAACCACAACACCGACGCCCACAGCGCGCGCACGCCCCAATCTATAGCCTCCGTGATACCTGACCACCACTTCGAGTTTGCCAACGGTCAAAGGTCCTTTCGCGATACGCACCTTAGTTTCATTATCTCACAAAATCGAGACTCAGACCCTCATCTACACGAATGGTCTCCGTGGCTCCGATCACGGTAGCCACACCTTAACGCACTCGTGCGTTACCTTCGAATCCCTAAAAACGACGGATCTCGACGCGAACGATGTGGACGATGACCTATGAGTCCCGAAATAATTAGGGTAGCAAACCTCTCTTGCGTGGTTGAGTAGGCGGTCCCTCCTTTAACCCCACCTGATCGATCCGTTCCTGTCTCAACCAAGACGCCCGTCACACGTCGTCCCCTCCCGAGTGATGCCAAACACCCCTGAGCGCGACGTGAAACGTTGACCGAAATCTGGGACTAAGCATCGCCACGGCAACACGGAAGGATTGGGCCAGGAATTTATTCTTTGACCGAACCTAAGAAGATCCCGCTCACAAAATATTTTTGCACAAAGGGATACAGAAGGAGGATCGGGACGACGCTGATCACAATCAAGGCGTAGGGAAGTACCGTTTCCATCGAAGTCATTTCAGCAATCTGTGCGGTTGTCAAGTTCCCCATCGAAGAGAAGCTAACCTGCCCGAGCACTAAAATCTCACGGAGTTCCAGGGACAACGGATAAAGCGCTTGCGAATTGAGATAAATCAGCGCGGGTAGATACGAGTTCCAGTCGTACACGGCCGCCCACAAGACTAAGACAGCAATAATGGGCTTGGCCAGTGGCAGCACTATGCTAGTGAGAAATCGAAAATCGCCACACCCGTCGATTTGGGCCGCTTGGTAGAGCTCGTCCGGAATCGTCATCTGCAAAAAGGTTTTCGCCACAATGATAGCAAAAACATTTAGCGCCGTCGGCAGGATAATGGCCCACCGCGTGTTGAGCAACCCTAGTCCTTTGACTACCAGGAACGTCGGAATCAGACCACCCTGGAACAATAACCCGACCAACACGGCGATAATCAGCACCCGCCGTCCAACCATCGCTTTCCTCGACAACGCATATGCGAACGCAATGGTCATCATCACGCTTAAGACTGAGCCCCCGACAGTGTAGATGATGGAATTCACAAATCCTGTCCACACGGCATTGTACTTAAACACTCCCACATACCCAACTAAGCTTAGATGCACCGGCCAGAGCCACACATCCCCTGCTGCTACTGCGCTGCCCGAACTGAAAGAAGAACTCAGAATATAGACGAGCGGATAGAGCACTACCACTGCAACCAATCCGAGAAATATGTACAGAACCATCCCAAAGATCCGGTCCGATCCCGATTCCCGAATGGTGGCTGATTTCCGTGCAGCAATCATGAAATAACCTCCCGTCTATTAAAATAGGGTGGTGTCCGAAAAACGACCGGCCGCAAAGTTTACCCCCAGAACCATAATCATGGCAATCAGGGACTGGAACAGTCCGACCGCCGCAGCAAAGCTAATGTTGCCATCGAGGATTCCGATCTCGAAGACGTACGTCGAGATGATCTGTGAGCTGTTCAGGTTCAGCGCGTTCTGCAACAAATACACTTTTTCAAATCCCACGGTGAGCAATCCACCGATGCTCAATATCAACAAGATGGTAATCGTCGGCTTCAGCGATGGTAGATCGATATTCCAGATTTTTTGCAGTCGGGTGGCTCCGTCCATTTTAGCCGCTTCGTACAGTTCCGGGTTCACCCCGGCGAGGGCCGCGAGATAAATCACAGCGCCATACCCAGTCTCCTGCCAGATCCCAGACCAGACGTATATCGAGGGAAACCACGAGCTACTTCCCAAGAGGTCTGGGGCGCTAGAATGGCCCAAAGAATGAAAAATACTAGCGAGGGGCCCAATCGAGGGCGCCAGGAGGATTTCCATCATCCCGACAAGAACCACCACCGAAATAAAATAGGGAGCATAGGTGATCGTCTGAACAAATTTCTTAAACCACCGATGACGCACTTCGTTAATCGCGATAGCGAGGATGACCTGGGCCGGGATCGACACCACGATGTAATATAGACTCAGCGTTACGGTATTACGAATTAGCAACCAAAAATACGGCCCCGAAAAAAGATCATAAAATTGCTGAAGGCCCACCCACGGGCTCTTCCACATGCCCAAAACGGGATCGTAGTTTCGGAATGCAACTTGGTCGCCGACGATAGGAAAAAAACTAAACACCACCAGAAAGGCGACCGGCAACGCAACGATGGGATAGAGTTGCCAATGCTGAACAATGTCCCGTCGCATTCTCTTCCATTTGTTCGATCGCCGCGCTGATGATTCTATTGGCGAGCGATAGTCTTTCAGGTCTTGCAAATTCGCCTTCACAGCCAGCACTCCTCCATCACCATGGTTCGAACCACCACGACTCACATGCCTTCAGAACCTCACCCAGGGCCACCTGGTCAAGACCGACCGCCCCACTGGAACACATCAACCCCGCGAGCACGTCCTCTCACGACCCTCGGTGATCCTCGCGACCGGTCCGACCCCATCACGCGCGTCCGCTGCGGTGATCTGGGGACGCGTCGTCGAAACAGAAAAGAGCCCACAAACACGAGGGGCATCGGTGTCGGTGCCCCTCGTTCCTCAACGAGCGAATCCTCGTCCATTGCTCGTCGATGTGATTACATCCGCACAACCTGCTACTTGAGGGACCCTAAGTAATTCACGATGGCGTGATCCGAGGTGAAGCTGCTCGTGTTGAATGGCTTGCCCATGGCGGTTTTTGTCATCGTGGTGTACTGAGCCAATCCTAACGCTCTAAGGCCAGCCACATATTGATTCCAGGCAGAAAACGGTTTAGCCCCGGTGATGAATTCTTCCTCCCAGGTTTGTACGTAATTGTTAATATTTGTCTGATCCGCCCCGTATTGCTGGACCTGCGACTTTGTCACCCAAATAGTTCCCGGCAGCACATACTTCGGCTGGTTCCCGGCATAATCTAGACTCGTGTAATAGAGGGTGAAGGAGTTCTCCTGCGCACTGTTGTTAGTGAAAGGCGAGCCTGCTGCGATGTTGTACGCCTGCGATTGGCCCTGAACCTGCGCCCCGTTGTTTCCCCAATCGACGTTAGACGGGTCCGGCATGGTCCCCTGAAGTACATACTTGGCCTGCTTCCCGTTCGCGCTCTTGACTCCCTTGGGGGCGGCTTTCCAATACGTCCCTTCTGGACCATATTCGGCTGTCATGTAGCCGTTGGATGTCGAGGTGTAATTCAGAAGCTTTATTGCTGCAATCGCCTCGGCTTTGGTGGCCTTATTCGTAACCGCAAAGGCATAATTCTCGACGCCAGGCCACATGGTTGCGTAGTGTTTGCCAGTGGGGCCCGTTAGCGGAGGCACGGCTTCCCAATTGGCCAACTTGCTCTGGTAGGCAAACGCGCTATACATATACCCTACCGGGACCACCCCTACTTTCTGGTTCGCTTCCTCTGCGTGCGTCGTATTGTACCCCTGGGAGAACGTACCGGGGTCCATCAGGCCCTTGGACCAAAGCGTATGCATATACTCAAGGCCCTGCTTCCAAGCTGGCTGAATTGGGGCAAACGTCAAATTGCCAGCCTTGTTTGTCTCGAAGAACATCGTACCCGACGCCCCGTATCCTCCCCCGGTATTAGATCCCTGATCGTAAATGAACGAATTCATCAGGAACGGCACGGGCTCCGACTGATAATCGTTGTTAGCCCCGGTTAACGGAATGATCCCGTGTTGTTTGAATACCTCCAGCACGTGTTCAAACTGTGCCGTGGTGCGTGGTAGGCTCAAGTGATATTTTGCTAAAAACGGCTTATAGATCCACATCCTAGTCGAGAACATACCCTCGAGGCTGTACTGCCAAAAAGGTATCGAGTAGATTGACCCATTGGGGGCAACAACGGCCTGCTTCAGCTGAGGATTGGTTTGAATAGTGTGCCACAAATTCGGTGCGTATTTTTTCAAAAGGCTGTTTAGCGGGACGAATAAACCTTCGCTTCCATATTGCAAGACCTGGGGAGCCGTAAGGTCTCCATCCCAAATGATTTCCGGATACTCGCCACTATTCAGTAGCACACTTTGCTTCGTTTGAATGTCCGCAGTCGGAACCGCATCCAGAACCAACTTCATATTAAACTTTTTCTCAACATACTTAGTAAAGGTGTTGCTGCTTAAGTTTCCGATCGAAGTTAACGCTTGCGCGAGCATGGTGACTGTAACTGGTGCGGCCTTAGTACGGGTCGCTCGGTTGCTTCTGGCGTTGCCGAATCCTGCGAGCATGGCAACAGCCGTCAGCATTGCCGCAGAAGAAAAGATTATTTTACGCATGTCTTGTCGATCTCCTTCCACATATACAAAGTACAATGAATCAGCCGTAACGCGTTCACCCAGAGGATTACGATTGAACCCATAAAACACTTGGGATGTTACAGGACCAGCATTAAATTGTCAACAAAAACATAGCAAAAGCAAATTTCTAGGCGGGCGAGCCATCGAGCTTAATGGTACAACTATCAGTGGCTGAACGGTGGTCGCGAGTCAAGCTCGACGTTTTAAGCGGCAGCCTCAGACTTCCCGGTTAGCTTTTGACTGAAACTTTCAACTATAGAAAGGCTCAAAAAACAACACGCAGGCGTACGATTGGATTGGCAGGGTGCCGAGGTTCTTTCGCATTCAACCCCGTCAAAAGTTCTTCGAACGCTTGAGCCCAGCGGGCTCGAGGAGGAGGCTCCAGTTCGACCCACAGGATGGTCTCGCGATAGCTAAAGGATGCCCGAACACGTAGGAGCCATCGCATTAACACCCGTTCACGGCGGGAATTTAAATCCTTGAGTTTCGCACCCCCAAAACATCAGGAATCTTCGCCCTTTAGCGCCGACAAAAAACGGCGGCAACCCGCATGAATACTGGGATTTTGGTGTAATTAGAATATGATCCAAATGAGCTTAAAACAGGGCGTTATCATGAGCCAAGCGGTTTCGGAGATCGGCAAAATCGTAGAAAAACATCACTACTCGATGACGAGTGTGTTAATGGATACCGCCCAGACCTTCAAATTGCGATCGATCGTGCAGAACGCGGGATTCGAAAAGCCACAAGGCTATCGTGTGGTCGAAATGATGTCCTTAATGAGGTTGCTCCCGTTCCTCCTGGTCAAAAGCGTCCATAGCTTGGATGTTAGGGACTTTAAACGGATCCCCGAGATGAAGAAGGATACCCTCTATCGCTTGAAAAATCACGAACTCGGCCCGTGACGATCGATTCGATACGGGCTGGTGAAACGCTTTCCAACGCTGACCCATCCGCAAAAAGCCGTCGCGCCGAATTCAGCGTTTGTGGTCGACGATACGACAGACTCCCGGGTCGGATCTAAAATCGACAAGCCCTCCTTCGTGTACGATCATGTGGCCGGCCAAAAAGGATCGAAGTTAGGGTTCAAACATCTGATGCTTGGTTGGTTTGATGGCACGAGCTTTGTTCCCCTGGATTTCAGTATTCATGCCGAAAAACCCTTACGCGGAAAGCATCGGAAAGCACAGTATCAGAAGGTTTGTCGCCCGGGTTCGCCGGGCGCCACGCGACGCAAAGAATGCTCCGCGGATAAAATTAGCCAAGCGATCACGATGATGAAGCAAGCCGTCAAGCACGGAGTCAAAGCGCGCTACGTGTTGGCGGATAGTTAGTTCAGTAGCCAAGGCTTCATCCAAGCGATTCGGAAGATCAAGCAGCAGGCCATGCACGTGGTGGGTGGCGTCCGAAAAGATCAGCAGAAGTACGGCTACCAGGGAACCACGATCGACGCCCAAGGCCTCCTGGCACGATGAAAGCAAGCAGGCAACGCTTCGCGTTGCCGTCGGCTAAACACCCGATATTTCGAAGTGCTTCTACAGTACGAAGGCGTCGGCGAAGTCAAGTGGTACTTCTGCCGATTTCCGTATGCGACAAAATGGCGGCTGTTTTGATCCACCGACACGTCCCTCTCCTTCGTGAAGATGATGGAACGGTATGCCACGCGTTGGACCACCTAAGTCTTTTTCAAAGAAATGAAGCAACCTCTGCGGATAGGGCGGTGCCAATCACGGGATTTTGATGCCCAAATCGCCCACGTCACCGTCAGTGGTATCGTTGACATTTTTCTGGCGTACTTGCGCCGGGTCGAGGCCCACGAACCCTTAGGCCGCCTCTTTGAAGGGATTGTGGCCGAACTACGGGAGAAAAACGTGGCCGAGCGCCTGTGGGCGTTGTTTGAAGCACTGTTGCAGGCTGTCCTCTCCGCGGTGGCCGACTCCGGCCCCAAGGTCCTTGGCGGAGTCCAAGGATGGATCTCCAGCAATTTCAACGTTCGCCCCAATATGCCGCCCTCAAAGACTTGTTTGACGGGTCCTGCTTAGGCCGACCATGGCAAAGTCTCAATACGGTGGCCTAAATCGCCAAAGTGGAATCTTAAGAAGTGAGGAAACTTAACGTCTCACAAGGGCGTCCGCATCTGAACACATAGTGTTATGGGGGTGCGAAACTCAAGTTGAGTATCAATCTTTAATGCCGACCATATGGTTAGGACACCGCGACTGTGGGCAGCGGGAAATGATTAAGCAATCGACAGACCGATCGCGGATGACCGCCGTCGGTCGCGCAAATTGCTGATGTTAGAGCGTTCGCATTCACCAAAATGCTCTTTCCGACCTGCCCAATCCCCGAATAGACCGCCTGACTGAGACCCACCCAATTGTGTTGGTCTAGCAACGCAGGATTCACGGAACTCCCAATCCAAAGGTACCGATGTCCAATCAGGAGAAAGGGTATCGCCCCCGCATAACCATTGGGAACATAGGGTGGCCGGTCATAGAGGTGGAACGTTTCGCTTTGCGTCTTGGAAAGTGCCATTAAAGGCGGATAAAATCCATTGGGGCCCAAGTGCCGACCGGCCGTTTCCATGAGGGCAACGTGGATATACGGACTTTGGTACGTCGCATGGAAAAAACTAAACGTGGGGGTGTCGGGATGCTGGTCTTCACTGTTCGAACGCATTAGCGTTAGGCCGCGGAAGTGCCCAAAGCGTGATAATGCCACGATTAGTGGCCACCGTTCGGCGGCGCAAAAGGGACACCCCTCCGCTCCTATGTACAAAACCGTAGCCGTGGTCGAAGAATGGAGGAGCTTTTCTGCCGGGGTAGCTTGATCCGTGCCGAGGCGTTGCCATGTATGGGGACTTATGGTCGTTAGATTTTTTAACACCGCCACAGGCACCACCGCGCCCACAGATGTGGCTCGAATGTTGTCCTCGCGACAGATTAAGCTGAACAACAAGATCCCGATGAGAACCAAACCCACCAGGATCGCAATGATGATCGGTACCCTGCGCTGTCCATGCGATGAGCGATAATATTGAGTATTCAATCTGTAGTCCCTCCTTATGGGAACAGTGAAATCGGTAATCGCAGGGGTCTCGGTTATCTACATTCCCCAGTCGTCGGAGTCCACCATATTGACTCGACTAAGGCGTTCTTCAATCATTCGCGGCTTAGAGCAAATAGTCTTTTTCCAGATCTATCAGTTAGCAGATTCCAGTCCTCAGTCCGGACCTCAGGTTGGCGCTCCCGTCAAAGTGTGCGGTGCGCGGCCCCAATAAAGCGATACCTTTAAGTCGCCCATAGTATAACAAACCTAGCGGGCACGACCATCAGGGTTTCTTAACCCTCTATTAATGCGCGTTCAGTTCGATGGGATTCCGCGTTCCTGGAATGAGTCCGCTGACGGTCTGACCTGGTCTTGATCACAGTTACTATTAAATGCGCATGGACAACAACGCACGACCGACTCCCTGCATCTCGTAGCTAGGTGATAGCGAGATGTTCAACAGATATACTACGCCCCTTTGGGCTGTTCCAAGGCAAATAAATGGCCGTTATGGTAGAGTAATTAACCGCAGTTGGAGTCCACACGATGCAAAGTTCAGATGCGAATTCTCCACCTGCATTTCTTAAGGTTCGTCCGCTCCTTCTGTCATGGCCTTGGCGGTGAAGATCGAATGGTATTTGGTGGATGGGACTTGCGACTCGATGGCCCTGACGAACCATGAAGAGTTCTAACGTTCCGCTCCGCCTTGTCCCCACGATGTGACCAAGTGAAAGGGATCGGAACATAAGATCTTTTGCTGGTCTGCGAAGGAGCATGGAATCGCAAGGGCCATCCATCAAACCTTCCAATCCGCCACCGTCAAGGCCATGAAAGAAAGTGCATACGAACCTGGCGAGACTCCCGGTGGTCCAGAGATGGCAACCAATTCTAAGCGGCGGGAAGGCCGACCCGGTATTCCTCTCCTCAGCCAGTCTTCCCGTCACCTCGTGACCTTACCCTAGGCTAGGCTAAGGTCACTTTCAGGCATTGCGTGTAGTCGCAGGGACGATTTTTGGGTAACACGACCGCCAACCCGCGCTCCTCTTGGTGAAAACTGATGGGTCCTTGAGATCCCAACAGTTCGACCTGCTGCACCCGCCCGGCCGAGAGTCCGAGACTTCGCACCACGGTATGCCCGCCTTCCGGCCATTTCATCAAAAAGGCATACACAACGGAGTCCTTTCGGGTAAATCGAAAGTCCTCAATGGTCCACGGGACCGGTTCTTCATGAAAGTGGTCAATGACCACCGACGAGGGCCCTTCGCCAGACACCTGCCAAGGGCGCGTACCATAAATCCCTTCTCCGTTGACTAAAGTCCACGCTGCCATTTGCTGAAGAATGGCTTGACATTCGTCATCAAGCGTCCCATCCGGCCGTTGCGGGAGATTGAGCAGGAGGTTCCCATTTTTGCTGACCACATCCACCAGAATTTCGGCCACTTGTTTGCCCGTTTTGTAGACAGCGCGCACGTCATAGAACCAATGACCGACACACGTATCGGTTTGCCAAACCTCGGGCTGAATGGCCGGCAGTTGACTCCGTTCGATGTCGAGCACTCCGACCCGGTAGACCATCGGATCCCGGTCCTTTTGGTTGTAGATCGCTTGGTTGACCCCTCCATGCAGGCGTGCACTGGTGTTATAGAGATGGGCAATCGCTTGCAGTCCGACGTCGTCAAAAGGCACCCCGCCGTCGGAATAAAGCAGGTCGGGCTGGTACTGATCGATGAGGTCTTCCATATACTGTAACCACTGAGCATGCCACGCAGGATTGCTCGTATACCAGGGATCCACGTGCTGACTGAGCGCGACGTCCCGATTGGGTAAATACAAGTCTTCAAACGCCGGGTCGTTGCCGTCATACGGCACGCCGGCGTACGGACCGGTGGCATCGGCCCCTTTATTGGGCCGACCCCACGTAAAGGCCGCCCCCAAGTGTTCCGTCACTCCAAATTTGAGCCCGCGATCCAAGGCCGCCTGACGCCATAGGCCCACGATATCTTTCTTGGGTCCCATGTTCACAGCGTTCCACCGGTGGTGACGACTGTTCCAGTTGTGAAAGTGATCGTGATGAGCAGCTTGGGCGGTAAAATAGCGAGCACCGGCAGCCACGTAGAGATCCATCAACCCCTCCGGATCGAACGATTCGGCGTGCCACTGCTTGATGATATCCTTATAACCCACCTCGGAAGGGTGGCCATACACCCGCCAATGGTAGCGATACTGGTCGGATCCCTCAAGATACATATTGCGGGCGTACCAATCGCCGTACATGGGGACCGACTGCGGGCCCCAGTGCGACCAAATCCCCAACTTGGCATCGCGATACCACTCGGGGCACTCGAAAGTGCGCAAAGACTCCCAGGTGGGCTGATAGGGTTCGTTGAGTAATAACGACATCCGTCTTCCTCCTTTTTTCACATCACTGAACCCCCGGCTAGGCTGAATGCACCCGACGGGTCGGTCTCACAGTATTAGGCCACGATTCAGGACTCCAGTCTCTCGTCTGCTATCCAGGTCAATCATCGGAGTCTTACCGAGCATTCCCAGACATCAGAGCGATCATTGGGAATTCATGGACTAGTGCCCCCGGACGCCCCATCGCCCTGAGGAGATTTCTTCGCAATCCAGGAGTTCGCGGCGTCTAAGCCTTGATACCCGCCCATCGACCTGCGATTTGAGGTTACGGGTGCGCCCCACCTCCTTTAGCGTAAAATGCTTGGGCGTTTCGTCCAAATACCGCGGCCACATGGGAGGGGTCTTGGGAGGGCAATAGCCTCTGTACCGAGGCCAGCGCGTCCGCGTAGGAGAGTCCCCCAGACAAACACACGGGCCAATCGCTACCAAAAACAAGGCGTTCGGGGCCAAACCATTCCCAAACGCGATGGACCATCTCCCGCTTCCACGCGGTGTCCGGGGGTGACGGGATAGGTGGCAGCGTCCCCAACCCCGAGACTTTGCAGTAACCTCGGGGATGGGCGGCCAGCGTGGTTAGCGCTGACGTCCACTCGGGCGTCGGACCCGAGGGTTTGCCCAAGTGATCGACGATATGGTATAAATCTGGAATCTGGCTCGCCACCTCGGCCACCCAGGGTAGTTCTCGGGGCGTGACCAACCAATCGACCCGAACCCCGGTGGCGGCGCAATAGGCTAGGTTGGAGCGAACTTGCGGTTGTAAAATCCAGCGCGGGTCTGGCAAATCTTGGAGCATCGGGCGGATTCCGACGAAATAAGGCGAAGAGCGCAAAGCATCGAGCGTCGCCGCGAAGTGGGAAGCCGTAAGATCCACCCAACCCACCACGCCCGCAATAAAATCCGTGGACTCAGCCAAATCCAAGAGCCAGTGCGTTTCGGCGACCGTCGGGGCGGCTTGGACGACAATAGTGCGAGCAATCCCTGCGGCCAGCAGCGCCGGCCGTAGATCATGGGGATGAAAGTCCCGATATAAGACGGTCTCGGTGGGTTTCAACCAACCGTAGTCGCCCCGTGCCAACTGCCAAAAATGTTGATGAGCATCCCAGTATCTTGGTTCCACGCAGTACCTCCTTGAAGGGCGAACCCCTGGGGTTAGACTTCAATCAACGTTTTGACCTGCTGCCGTTGACCCGCAACCAAGGCCGGAAAGGCTTCGATTAAGTCATCCCAAGGAATTTTCTGGCTGATGTAGGCGTCCGAAGCGATTTGGCGCTCGCGGACCGCCTGATGCGCGGTGGCGAAATCTTCCCGAGTGGCATTCCGACTAGCGAGCAGCGTCACTTCGCGTTGGTGAAACAAGGGATCGGCGATGCACACCGTATCCTGGCTAAGGCCCACATAGACTACACGGCCACCGTGGGCCACATAGCTCACCGCCTGGCTCATTGACTGCACGTTGCCGGTGGCGTCAAACACAACCGAGGGCCAATCGCCTTGAGTGAGGGACGCCAGCTGGTCTTCTGGGTGGTCGCCGGCAGGTAGGGCGGCTTCAACCGGACACCAGATTTGAGCGAACCGCAATCGGTCGGCATCGCCGTCGATGACGAGAATCTTGGCCCCTCGCTGGTGGGCTAACGCCATGACCCCGAGGCCAATCGGGCCCGCTCCGATAACTAACGCGACCTCACCGGGCTTCAGTGCAGCACGGCGGACCGCATGGGCTCCAATGCTCAGCGGCTCTAAGATCGCGGCTTGGTCGAGCGACAACCCCTCCGCTTTCACGAGGTGGGTCGTGGGCACTGCGAGGGTTTCCTGCATCCCACCATCGCAATGCACCCCGAAGACCTCCAGATGGACGCAACAGTTGGGCTTGCCCTGGCGACAGGCCACGCACTGGCCGCAGTGGAGATATGGCACGATGGCGACCACATCGCCGATTTGAAGGCCGCGGCGGAGGTCTGGGTCGATGGCTTCAATGACCCCTGAGAGTTCATGGCCCAACACCCGAGGATAGGTAAAATACGGTTGGTTACCTTGAAAGGCATGAAAATCGGTGCCACATACGCCGATACGGCGAATGCGGATCAAGGCCTGGCCGGGGCCCATCTGGTTAGGATCGCGTTCGAGGCGTCGAAGTTCCCCCGGTTGGCGGCAGACGATGGTTTGCATGAGATGATCCTCCTCTTATTGCAATGACGCGTACTCAGGGAGTCCACTGGGCCAGCTTTGGCCTTGGATGGGTTGCAATTGGGAAAGCACGTCCTGCAACAGCCCCTCTTCAGGGAGTTCCTCCGCCCACCGCACGGTCTGCTCGACCTCGGTGGGATTGCACGCACTGAACAGGGTGGTGGCTAGGGTGGGTTGGCTCACGGCAAATTGAATGGCCAGTTCCGCCAAGGAGTGCCCCTGGGTCCGGCAATAGGCGGCAGCCTGCTGGCAAATCTGTTGGATGACCGTGGGGGCGGGATGCCAAGCCGGGGGGCCCTGGTCGGTCAACAATCCCATGCCGAAGGGGGAGGCGTTGATGACCCCAATCTGGCGCGCTTGCAACGCCGGTAGCAGATCGAGCAAGGTCCTATCATGGAGGGCATAGTGGCCATAGGATAAGATCAAGTCCACGGGAATCTGCTCGGCCACGATACGGTTAAATACCGTGAGCGGAAATCCCGTGAGGCCATACCACCGAATGGTGCCTTGACGTTGGAAATCGCGCAAGGTCGGCAGGCTTTCCTCCACCACTTGCCGCCAGGGAACGAACTCCACATCGTGCAACAAGAGAATGTCTACGGAATCGAGGCCCAGGCGGACCAGACTCGCTTCTAGGCTCTGCTGAAGATGTTGTGGGGACATGTCGAAGGCATCGTGCCCATCGCGTCCGGCCTTCGTCGAGATGACGTAGCGATCCCGGGGCACCCCTCGAAGCGCCTTGCCCAACACGGTTTCCGCCCGGGTCAGGCCATAGTACGGAGAGACATCCAGATAATTAATGCCAGCGTCGAGGGCGGCATGCACCGCGCGAATGCTGTCGGCTTCAGGAGCCTCTCCGTAGACGCCGCCCAGCGCTGAGGCGCCAAAACTGAGCGCGGAGACGTGAAATCCCGTCTGTCCTAACGGTCGATACCGCATGTTCGACCTCCCTGGCGGGAGCAAGGGATGGACAGGGGTAGCGCCTTCCCCAAAACTTCGCGGCTTCGGTTAAGGCACAACGTTAAGCGGCTGACGAGGTACTCCTCGTGCTCGAGATCGGCCGGATCGTCGGGCCGAATGAGGAACCATTTCGTCGGCGATGGGGTCGTTGCCTCGGTCCTGACTGAGGGGCTTCTGAGACCCCTGAACCAGCGAAGGTATCCAATCCAATGGTGCCCTCGCATTGGCATCGTCATTCGACTACCCCCTTTTTCAACAGAATATTTCCATACATCGCAGAGTCGCCGGTAGCTACGATGGCGAACGCGTTGAGTGACCGTTGATAGAAGATATCCCGGTCAAGGAGATTAATTTGTAAGGGTCCAATGTGATGCTCACCCAAAATGGCCCGATAGTCGTCCCATCGAGCAGGACGAACCGTATCGGGCGGAGCCAATTGCATCAGCGCCACCGGTTGCTCGACATAGCGATCCAAAGGAAACCAGGGTAATACGGCTTCAAGGAGGGCAACGATGGAGAGCCCGTCCCCTCGGATCAACCGCTTTGCATGGCTGACCGCAGGAAAGTTCGCATCGGCAAACACAATTTCGTCCCCGTGCCCCATTTCCATCAGGACTTTGATTAATTCGGGAGAAATCAATGGGGAAATCCCACGTAACATAGAGGCTCGCTCCTAGTAACATCAAGTGATGGCTAACGCCATCCCA
>JAMCVM010000107.1 GCA_023475835.1 Bacillota bacterium
GTTCTTAAAGGAGCCGGGATTTTCCCCTCTTTTTCCCATCTCCGGAGCGTTTCCGGATGGACACCCAGTGCTTTCGCAGCCTTGCCAATATTCACTAGCATACCCATATTATACACCTTATGATGCGATGTACATAGATATCATGTGATTTGTTTTAGCAGTTATTTACCCCTCCTTAACGCCATTATACTCGAAGCGGAGATGAAGGTTATGGGCTGGGTTGGTTCGGCCCGCCCTTCCCTCGTTTGTCCAGCGGCCTCTTAACCTCTCCGTTTCTGACCTGAAAATTGACGGGAATATCACCGCAGATCAAGGGACTAAACTACCCGTTAAGGCCTCAACGGGTTAATGTTCGAGCGATTGCCTTGGGGCGTATACGTCTCCGATAATCGATCATTAGCTATGCGAATTAAATGGCGTTTGGACGCCGACCGACGACGCCGGCCTGCCGATCACCCGTCATGGGAAATGCTGTTAGGGCCTTCGCCCCTCGGCCGTGATGAAAACCCCGTTGTGGAAATTCAGGGGCATACTGCGCGCGAGTGGAAATTTGACGATTTGATTCTAAGACTGTTGGCGTCTGAACCCCTTGCGGCATAATGGTTTCTCAACACCATGGCGTGCTCACACAAACGAAAACTATGACCCGCGTGTAGTATAACGACGAGATGGACGCTGAAGCGGCTTGGTGACCCCCTACGTCGCGACGTGTACCAGTTGCTGCTGGTAGGAGCTACCATGGGCTTGGTAGCGTTGCAGCGCGTCTGCGGCCCGACGCAGTGTGTGCGCCGTCTGGCTGTCCACGGGTAGGGTTGCGTACAGTGATTTCAGACTTCGGAGCAGGAAGGTCGGTGCCTTTAACCGGTACCAGGGGTTCACGTCTTCCAGATCCGTCGCATGAAAGGGTACATGTCGCAGGGCGACGTGATACCGCTTAAAAAAAGCGGACGGCGAGAAAGGATAGACATCATGAAATTTGGGCTTGTCCCATTAACGTTGGACAATTACAAAGAAATCATTGGCGAAAACGGTTCGAAAATAGTTTCCGAAGAGGAGGTCTTGTACCATGAAAATCTGCGGACGTCGGATACAGTCTTTCATCGAGTAGCGGCGGTCACTTCCGAGGGACAATTGGTCGGTGATGGGCTAGCGGTAACGGGTCCGTTCGATCCGACGCCTAAAGAAGGACACTTTGAGATTCGGGTCAGGGTTGCCGAAGAGTGGAGAAACAACGGAATTGGTACGGTCATCTATCAAGAGGTATCGCGATTCGCGACGGAACACGCCGCGACCGCACTTCAAGTGACCGTCCGTGATACGTGCTCCCACTGTTTATCATTTGCAGAGCGTCGTGGGTTTGAGATTTATAATCATTCCTTTGGATCAACACTGAATATTAAGAGTTTCGATTCATCTCAATTCGCTCAGGTGCCCTCGTTAGGTCATCGGTTGAGAATAGTTTCCCTTGCCGATTATCCACACACAGATGAATGGTTTCAACGCTTCGTGGAGTTTTACTATGAATTAGTTGAAGATGTTCCGGGAATGGGGGGCATGACCCCGAGTGTGTTGGACTTGGAGAAGGAAAAGCGGAAGCTCACGGGTGGACAACCATTGGACCCTCATGCCGTAATCATCGCGACGGTAGACGACCAATGGGCGGCGCTAAGTTTTTTGATTCGAACCCCAGATGGAAATTATGTCAATGCCATGACGGGTGTCAGACGTCAGTACCGAGGGCTGAGGTTGGGGCTGGCCGTGAAACGTGCGGCCGTTGACTACGCAAAGCGTCAGGGAGCGAACCGCCTGCGCACCTATAATGCTTCTATCAATAAACCCATGTTGGCCATCAATGAGAAGTTAGGGTACCAACGCGAGAGCGGGGTATTTGCACTAAGGAAGATACTTGCCAACTAGGAGTTCTTGGCTGTCGCACGCCGGGTCCGCTACCCGCTTTCGTGAGTCAGTCGGGCAAACTATCCCCAATCCCGACAGACTCGAGAAGGCAAAGTTACCACCGCAGTGTGCATTCGCGGCCCGTGGATGAGGCGCTCGCAGGGGGCCACAGTGCGTCACACCAAAGCTTCTCGACCGGATGTGATGGACGCAAAATCCCCGTATAATAGAACCGTAAACGGGGTGACGCGTGGCAAATCAAGATATCTATTTCAAGTTGCTAACGCAGGGGTTGTCAGGCGGGGCGATGCGAGGCGATTGGCCTGAACGCGGTGGAGTTGGCGAAAGCATTACCCACCGAACTGCCGGCCAGTGCTCTGCGAGTCGATACGGCGTGGCGAATGGTCGATGGCCGCATTTTTCACTTAGAGTTTCAGACAGAGCGCGAGTCGTCGCTGGAACGGTTTTTGGACTATGACACCCGGCTCGCTCGCCGTTACCACGTCCCGGTGCGCACCGTCATTTTCTATGAGGCGAGGGTGGCGTCGGCACCCGATACGCTCGATCTGGGAACGATTCAATATCGGGTCGAAAATGTGTTGTTGCGATATTTTCAGGGTGAGACGGTGTTGGAGGTGGTGGTGTTTTGGCTCACTCCTTTTGTCTATGGTTTGGCTAGGCCTGTAGTGATCAGTTCTAGCCTACTAGCCTAATTCCGAGGTTGCACTGGTGGTCGGGGAACCCGCCCAATGGTATTCTCAGCATTCGCTGATTGGCGTAGGCAGGGGATTTTCTGATGAGCTTTACAGCGAATACTGGGGGTGCGTCAATCAGCGAATCCCAGCCCTTTGGGCTGATCTCGACTTTACGTCTGGCCCCGATCAGGAGTGTATCTGATGGCACGAAAGGTAGTGGAAGTGATGACAAAACCCATCATGCATCTTAAGATGAGTCAGGTTCCATTCTCCAAGTGGGGGCGATGGCCTAAAATGATCCCAGAGTTTCTACTTCACGTGGAGAAACAAAGGGGTATTTTCCTCACAGAGTTGGGATCCGGCCCTGCCACCTGACTCATCTTAGGATGTATGAAACCAATTAGCGCCAAGCCAGCGTCGCTGACCTCATCGTGAAGCGGCATGGACAGGCCGGCGTGGTTAGTCCATGTCAAACCACGGCCGAAGTGAGGACGGGAGGTTCGCGGATGCGGGGAGGTACGCGTGGCAGAAATCGTCTTGCCGCGTTCGAAGATTCACGGAAGGAGCCGGGGATGACCAAAGGAACATGGTAGCAAAGCCAGCCCGACTGTCGCGAGGAGATTCATCGGTGCTGGGAATCTTAGTGTTCAATGCGATGCTTGGATTTACATACAACGGTCTGCTGGGTCCGCTTTTGCCAGCTATTGCCCACACGCTTGGAGTGCCGGTCGTCGACGCTGCCTGGCTGGCGGCCGCTGCTAGTGTAGGATGGACGGTCGCGGCCAGCAAAGCCCCGACCTGGGTGGGTCGCTGGGGAGCGAAACCGCTGATCCTCTTGGGGCTCGCCGGGATGGCCTTGACTATGATGGTTTCTTCGATGCTTCCTTCTCTGACGACCCTGATAGTGGCTCGCTTCGTAGGCGGCCTGAGCGGAGGGTTGATGGGGCCGGCGGGCAATGTCTATTTAATCGAGCGATTTCCGGCTCGAGATCGCGGCCGGGCGTTTGGTTGGGTGTCGACGGGATTCGCCTTAGGAGGGGCTGTCCTGGTGCCCATTTTGGCCTTGAGTTCCAGTTGGTGGGGATGGCAAGGTAGTTTCGTGGCCGATGGGATCTTCATGGTCATCGCGCTGGGGATCGGCGGGATCTTCCTGCCCCGCGGACCACGGCCTGTTCGCAGGACGAGCGAGGTCGAACCGATGGCCTGGTCAGACACGCCGCTGACGCTGCTGGCCGCCAACTTTGCCGAACGCACGGGATATGCCATGATGATGACCTTTTGGCCGGCGCTGTTTATTCTCCGTTATCATGCGCCGATGGAACTCGTGGCTGGGATCACCGGGGCGATGTATCTTACCGGCGCATTCGGCAGTATTGCGGGGGGGACGTTGGTCGGTCGACGCCACACTCGAGAAAAGCCCCTTTACCTGGCCGGGGTGGGAATCGGGGGCCTTATTTTGGCGTTGCTGTTTGCTGGAGATAGCCTTCCTGCGTGGGGCTATGTGATGGGTGGGTGCCTGTACGCCTTTACCGATATGATCGCCAGGCCAGGGTACTTTCAGTTGGTTTCCTCGGGGCGTGGCAGTTACCGACGCACCATGGGATGGTTCGCCGTCTCCAATCAGTTGGGTAGTGTGACCGGGAATCTTGGGATGCCCCTGTTGGTAGCGGTGAGCGGGTATTTCGCCTTGGGGTGGGCGGGATTAGTCCTCAGTTCTGTGGCGGTCGGGTTAGTGGTAGCCAGCGACCGATGAGGGTCGATTCTCACGTGCCTCTGCAAGGCCCGTCGTTGTTGTTCCCTTCGGTTGGTGGGCCAGGGTTGGCGTGGCAGCCGAAAAGGATCGTACCAATGCCAAACCGCATAGAAGCGATAGAATCTCATTAAAGCCTTTCGGGGCTGGCTTAAGCGGTCTCCCGCCATGGACAAGGTCTTCTTGCACTCGGTGGCAGCCATCCGACTCGCGGTCCAATCGTGTATCGCGATGGTGAACGCTACGCCGGAAAATATTCGAGAGCGCCTGTGCATGGGCTGATAGCCAGAACCTGGATCCGAGTCTGTCGGATGTCCTCGTGATTGCCGCTTCCGTTTGGGAGGGGCTACCGCCATATCCCCGAGGGTCCAGCAGGGAGCCAGATGGCTCCGCTTCGACTCCAAAGTGGCCATTACCCGCCAGGGGATGGCGCTAAAAAACGGGTTGAACGGATCGAAGATCGGGCTCTTGCGCATCGACTGATATTGGTGCCGACTGGTAGGTCACTTTGGTAGCGCATGAAGGTTTCCGTTCGGTGCCGTGCTGGAACGAATTGGTTCGGCTTTGGATACACACCCTCCCAATGCTTCGGCAAGCCAACATTCCTTAAGCAAACAACAACCCGGTGTGGGCGGCCATCAGTCGATGCGCAAGAGTCGGGTTTCAGTACTTTTCATACCGATCGATATCCACAACAAAAACCGTTGCTCCGCCCACAGTGACGTTCACAGGAAATGGGACGTACGGTTCTCCGGTCTGATTGGGTGTCTGTGGGGTAAAAGTATCCTCCCGGACCGAACTGGTCCTGCGCACGATAGCCAGGACCAGTTCCACGTCCTTTTCTTCGACTCCGGCGAGAATCGTCGTATTGCCCTCGCGCAGAAATCCACCCGTGCTCGCTAGTTTGGTTGCTCGAAACCCACGCCGATTCAATTCCGCCACCGCATGTACAGCGTCTGTGTCCTGTAATATCGCAATGACTAGCTTCATGATATCCCCCTGCCTTTCTTCGAGCCTGTCTGGCCTAAACGACTGGTCTACCTCCGGGCTTGATCCACTGTAAACTGACAGAGCGACGGGCCGGAATACCGCATCTTTATCTCCGTTGGAATTGATGCGATGGATGCGCTCGGGTTGGCGTTTCCACAAAGTCCCATAGCCTTCAAGGACTTGACTAAAGAATTCTGGCTCCGCGACTCCAAATGATCTTTTGTCGCTCCCCCAGATGGGCCAGTGCATCCAGCCATAACGTTCCGCTCGGTCTCGCCTCCTGCGCGATGGAGTCATTGACCATCCGAATCAGTTCTAAGTCATCGCCCCCACCCCAGCCTTGGTAGACCTCACTAGAATCGGTGTTACGATCCGCAAAAACCATGCCTCCCTGTTCCAACCAGGGGCAAATCACCGCGTACACCAATTGCGCTCGAGCCGCGGTGAACAACAAAAACTCAGCAGTTGCATCACGACTCAGATTTTGATGCAATAGAACACTGCGTATAGTTTCTCCCCAGCTCACGCACGACCTGCACGCGATACCCTTCGTACTTCAACCAGTCCTTGACTCGGGCGACGTCGGTGGTTTGCCTTCTCCATCAATGCCTTCGAAGGACAAGAGCCATTCGCTCACTGGTTGATCACCCCAATCCATAATTCGCCTTAGACCACTCGACCTCCTTCCCGAGTTCGGTTCACGATGGTGCGGATCGTAAGATTTCTTCGATGATTTTCCGACGCAAACGTTCGTCAGGAACCAACCACGCGGTCCCCGGAGAATACGCTACTAAGGCTCGCCCGGCGATACGTCCTACCGCCCGGCCGATTGGCATGAACACCACTGACTGCATGACCGCTTCTCGCGGAGGCAAGACGATCTCGGGCAGTGGGTCCGATTCCGAAACGGGCATGCTGTGGCATCCCCGCTCAGGCTCCACCAATGTCATGTTAGGCGAGATACCGACTGTTGAGGAGAAAGTGTTAACTACCCCGCCCTACAGGGCGGAGCTTGGCCTGCACCCCAATGTTGTCAGGTTAAGGAATTCCAGCTCAAACGTTCGCCGTCTATCAAGAACGTTTGAGCGTCTCTGCAACCCTGGATCACAGCGGTTCAGCGGGGGCCGCCAGTAAAAAAGCTGGATCTTCGGGCCACCTTCCAGTATTCTGGCACTGGAGGTGGTAATAATGTCCAGTAAAGCGTGGGCTCTTATCAATGCTGTCGGTCAAACATTACAAGATTTGGGATTTCGGGAGCGATCCAAAGAACGTCCGAAAGATTTTACCCGCGACCGTAAGGTCGGGTTCGTCGGGGTCCTGTCCATGATTTTAAATTTAGCTCGACGAACCACTCAAATCGAATTGGATCAGTTTCGGGAGCGGTTGTGGCCCTACCAAACCGACGAGTCTACGTACACGAAACAGTCCTTTGGCGAAGCGCGGCAAAAAATTCGTCCCGAAGCGTTTACCGAACTGAATACGGTGTTTGTGAATCGGTATTACGACG
>JAMCVM010000149.1 GCA_023475835.1 Bacillota bacterium
CATTCGCTGTATGCCAGATTGGACGAAATCCGCCAAGGGTATCTGACCCTTCCCGGAGGCCATCGCATCGGCATTGCTGGGCGAGCGGTCTTAGAGAACCACCGTATTGATACGGTTCGCGACATTTCTGGGCTCAGCATCCGACGAGCCCGGGCGGTCGAGGGGATGTCGTCGAGCGTCTTAGAATCTTTAGGCAGCCAGGCCTCCTTATCGTTACTGGTTGCGTCTCCGCCGCGGGCTGGGAAGACCACATTGATTCGAGATCTGGCCCGAGTTTTTGCCGACGCCGGTGAAAACACGGTGATTATCGATGAACGCAGCGAAATTGCCGGATGCGAACGGGGGGTGCCGAGCTACCGTCTAGGACAGCACTCTGACGTCTTGGACGGCTGGCCGAAGGCCCAGGGCATGGTGGCTGCCCTGCGGTCGTTATCCCCCGAGATATTGGTCGTCGACGAGTTGGCCCTGCCCGAAGATTTTGACGCCGTCTGGAGGGCCAGGTGGGCAGGGGTCAAGGTGTTGGCTTCGGTGCATCTGGGCGAACTCGGAGCGCTGGAACAAAACCACTTGGTTCATCGCTTATGGCGTGGCGGGGTGTTTGATGCGCTGGTGTTGCTGAGCCGGCGCCGAGGGCCGGGTACGGTGGAGTCGGTTCTGCGCTGGTCTTTAGAAGACGGAGGACCTTCGGCGGTGAACGCTCAATGATCGTGGCTCGGGGATTGGGTGCTGTGATGATAGCGGCCACCGGGTTTTTGGTCGGCCGTTTCTTGGCCGAACCATATCGCCAACGCATTCGCGGGCTAACCGAATGGGCGTCATTTTTAGACCGACTGAACGTAGAATT
Source organism: Bacillota bacterium (assembly GCA_023475835.1). Classification (GTDB taxonomy): domain Bacteria; phylum Bacillota; class Sulfobacillia; order Sulfobacillales; family Sulfobacillaceae; genus JAMCVM01. The sequence continues at coordinate 845 of JAMCVM010000149.1, forward strand.
GACTTTTCGCCAACGGCCGCTGGTCGACGCTTTTAAAAACTCGGCGACGACGACGAACTTGCACACGGCGGCAGAACGACTTCAGCGGGTATTGGACCAAAACGGGTCCTTGGAAGAGGCGAGTCAGAGTGCAGTACTCAGCGACTCAAGGTTAGGTGGAGAAGAACAAGGCCTGTTGGCGGCACTCATCCCGCCGTTAGCCATTTCGCCGGCACGATGGCAAGGAGAATCACTACATCATGGCGCTGAGGAAATTACCCGGATATTGAACCAAATTCGCGACGAATCCGGTAAAAAAGCACGGATGGTAGAGACATTGAGCACCTTAGCCGGCTTAACTGCGGTGTTACTACTGCTATGAGCAATGGGGGGAAGTGATGGATAATATCGACCTTATCTTCAAGCTGGCGGGGGTCGGAATTTTGGTTACTGTAACCTACACCGTCCTCGAACGCCTGGATCGTAAAGAATGGGGACAATTAGTCGCTCTCGCCGGGATTGCCATCGGCTTTCTCATGGTGCTGCAGGAAGTCGCCGTGTTGTTTCGAACGGTACGAGCCATGTTTAATCTCTAGGGGCGCAGTATGAACGAACTTTTACAGATGGTCGGTCTCGGGTTCATTTTAGTCATTTTAGTGATGGTAGCCCGGGATCAAGCCAAACCTTGGGCGGACATCATTCGGCTCGGCGGCGGCGCGTTGATGATGGTCGTGCTGATTCCGACCCTAGTCCGCGTGGTCAACGACATCACTCGAATCGCCGCCCTGGCCAATATCCCCGGGGTCTATCTAGGCCTATTGCTCAAGGTGGTGGGCATCGCTTACTTGACCACGTTGGCCGCGCGAATTGCTTACGACAGCGGGGAATCAGGGGTGGCGGTCCGCCTGGAACTCGCAGGGAAGCTTTTCATTGTGTTGTTGGCACTTCCGCTCATCGCTTCCGTAACGGAAGCCTTGCTCAAAATGGTGCCGACCTAACGTCGGGGGTTTTGGGAAAGGGGGGATGGTATGAAACCAAGGCAGTTGGGCGTGGGAGTGATTACCACCGGGATTGTTCTGGGGTGGTTGCCTGGTGTCGTGTTTGCCAAAGGTCTCGCCGGCAACGTCCAGGACCAACTGCAAACGCTGAATACCCAGGGATTAAATCAAGCGCTGGATCGGTTGATGCAAGGGTCTGGGGGCATCGCGCTGCCAGGCATCGGCCAAGTGGCCCGGGACTTACTCCATCGTCAAAATCCCTTCAATCCGAATCTACTTTTACAAGGACTGGAGAAGGCAGCGCTGGGTGATTTCAACCAGATGGCTCGGATTTTAGGTATTCTGTTTATTTTGGCCGTGCTGGCCGCCGTCCTCGAACGCCTGGCTGAAAGCACAGAACTACCCGAAGTCGTTCGAATTGCCCGCTGGGTTGTGCTTTCGGCGTTTCTTACGGTTGGACTGCGCTCGTTTGCGAGCGCAGTCAGCATCATTCATCACATGGTTTCGTCCCTGGTCGGTTTAATGGAATCGATGATTCCCACGGTCGTGGTTTTGATGGCGGGATCGGGAGCCCTGACCTCGGCCGGCATCTTTCATCCTATGATGCTGGCTACGATTAACCTTATCGCGGTGCTTACCAAAAACTGGGTGCTGCCCGCGATGATGCTGGCGACGGTGGTGGAATTGGTCAGCTACTGGCTTCCTCGATTTTCCCTGAGCAATTTGGCGGGCTTGTTCCGTCAAATTGGCCTAACCCTATTAGGGGGGTTGATGACCGTTTTCTTGGGGGTGATGGCGGTTGAAGGAGCGGCGGCTTCCGTAGCCGATGGCGTAATGCTCCGCAGCAGTAAGTTTCTCGTCGGGACCTTTGTTCCCGTTATCGGGAGTGCCGTATCCGATGCCATGCAGGCTGTGTTAGGATCGTCCCTCCTATTGAAGAATGCAGTCAGCTTAGTGGGAGCGCTTGCTATCATCGTTCTGGTCGTATTCCCGCTGCTAAAACTAATGGTCATGATGTTTCTCTACCGGGTGGCGGCATCGGCTACGGAGCCTTTGGCGGTCGACGGCATGTCCAAGAGTCTAAATACCATGGCGACGGCGATTGGCTGGCTGGTGGCCATCGGCGGGGCCGTGGCCCTAATGTTCTTTCTCATCGTTACGGTGGTGTTATCCGCCTCCAACGGGGTGTTTCCTTAATGTGGGCGATGGTAGGTGGCTGGGTTCGCACCCTTATTGTCATTGTGTTGATTGGCAACCTTGTCGACATTGTTCTCCCCAAAGGCGATCTTCGCCGATACGCGGGCTTAATTGTCGGGCTGATATTACTCGCGGTGATGATTCGCCCGCTGGTGGGCATCGTTGGTTGGATGAATCAAAGCGACCGCTCTCAGGCATTTAACTGGGTCGCCGATGGACCGTCTCTAAATGGGGCGATTGCCGACGAAGAACGCCATCAAACCGAAGCTATGGTGGAAACCATTACCGGCGTTGTTCACTGCCAAGTGCAAGTGTTGTCGAGTACGGACGTTGGCATGGTCGTCCGAATCAAAGGAAAGGTATCACGACCGGTCGTCAAAGCCATGGCCACTCAAGCGGTCTCTGTCATCATGGGCGACAATATCCATCTGCAACGACTGCAAATCGTGAGCCAAGCATAGTTACTTTTGAGACGTCGGCATGAGGAGGAATCGGATGAATCTAAACTGGTGGCGAAATCTACTCAGCCACGATCGCCCCAAACTCGTGCGCATAGGCATCTTAGGTGCCTTGGGCCTTGCCCTTTTGGTGGTGGGGAGTATCCATCCCCGAGCTCAGACGGCTAAGGACCCACCGAAGGCCGCGAGTAGCCCACTCTTAAACCAAGAGCACGAGGCGGAAGCTCAACTTGCCGAGATCTTGCGGGCAATTCCCAACGCCGGGCGGATTAAAGTTGCGGTCACTCTCAGTCGCACCATTCAATCACAATATGTGACGTCATCGAGCGCGGTCTCGGGTGGTCCTTCGCCCCTTTTAATCGAAAACAACAGCGGACAAACCGTTGTTCCGCTGGACCAGGTAGGGCCCGCCGTCCAGGGGGTCGTGGTCGTCGCTCCAGCGGCGGTAAATCCAGTGGTGCGCTCGGAACTGGCACAAGCGGTGGAGACGCTCTTGCAGATACCGGCGTACCAGGTCTTAATCTTGCCAAGTTAGCCGGCAGACACGGATGAGAATCTAGGCCGGCGCCAACGGACCCATGAGCCCGCTGGATCAGCGTCGCATCGGAGAATCTCTAAATTGAGGAGGATGAGGCATGCAACGCACGCAAGTGATTCGCTTCGCAGCATTCGTGGCAGTATTAGCCGTACTCTTGGGATACGTGGTATACCACCGCACCGCCAGTGTGTCGCAAGTGCCAAAGTCTAGAGTCACCACGGTTAAGGCGAAGGCAGGATCTACCGTAACCAGCCTAGAAAACTATTTTGTGAACTACCGCATGCAGCGCGATCAGATGATGAGTCGAGAGGTGGCGACTATCGAAAACTTGCTGAAAGAACCGGGGCTATCAAGGCAGGCCAAGGACCAAGCGGCCTCCACTTTGGTCCGGGACCAGCAAGAGCTAAAACAAGAGATGGACGTGGAAGGGTTGCTTTCAGCTCGAGGATTTCCGTTATCGGCAGTCACTATTTCGGATTCGCGGGTTGATGTGATCATCGGCGGTTCGAATTTAAGTCAAGAGGACGTGGCGCGAATCGCAGACACGGTCAACCGTGTGACCAATTTACCCCCGGAAAATGTGGTCATATTGCCGAAGAATTGAGCGTAGGACTGCGGCCGTCCGCGCCTAGTGTCGGCCGCAGTCCTTCTTTGTTGCCAGAGTCGCGAGAATAGCCAGCGTCCCTAACTAGCCGGTACGCGGATCAATGGGTTAAAATGTCAGAGACGGTTCGTTGGCCGATCATGGAAACGAGGGGATATTTCTGTTTAAAAAAATTTTAGTGGCTAATCGCGGAGAAATTGCGATTCGGATTATGCGCGCAGCTCGGGAACTAGGGGTGCGTACGGTAGCGGTGTATTCCGACGCCGACCAGGGTGCTTTGCACGTCCGCTATGCCGATGAAGCCTTTCCGATCGGCCCGGCACCGTCGACTTTAAGTTACCTGCATATTCCCAACATCATCAACGCGGCAGTGCAGACTGGAGCCGAAGCGATTCATCCGGGATATGGCTTTCTCTCCGAAAATCATCACTTCGCCGCGGTCTGTAAAACCTGGGGACTCGTATTTATCGGACCGCCTGCCGATGCCATTGAAAAAATGGGAACCAAAGCATTGGCTCGTCAGGTCATGAAAGAGGCTGGCGTGCCCGTTGTGCCAGGAACCGAAGGGACGATTAGCGATGTTTCAGAAGCACTAGCCGTTGCCGAAACGATTGGCTACCCGATCTTGGTGAAAGCGTCTTATGGCGGCGGCGGTCGAGGCATTCGGATAGTCGAGGATCCAGATAAACTGGCCGAAGCTCTGGAAAGCGCTAGTCGCGAGGCCAAATCTGCCTTCGGTCAAGGGGACGTTTATCTTGAGAAGTACCTGTCTAATCCTCGCCATATTGAAATTCAAGTGTTGGCCGACCAATTAGGACATGTGGTGACATTGGGCGAGCGGGAGTCGTCACTGCAGCGACGGCGTCAAAAGGTTTTAGAAGAGGCACCTTCGACGGCGGTCACCGCAGAGCTTCGCCAAAAGATGAGTGAAGCCTCGCGCCGCGCCGCAGAGGCAGTGCACTACGCCAGTGCCGGAACTATCGAATTCCTACTCGATGCGTCGGGGCACTTTTATTTCATGGAAATGAATACTCGCATTCAGGTAGAACATACCGTCAGTGAATTCGTGACCGGTATCGACATCGTCAAGGAGCAAATTCGCGTCGCGGCTGGTCTGCCCCTATCGATGTCGCAGGCTGAAATCCAGATGAACGGCTGGAGCATTGAATGCCGTATCAATGCAGAGGATCCAGATCAAAGCTTTCGACCCAGCCCTGGCCGGGTGGAGGTGTGGCGGGAACCCGGGGGCCCTGGGGTCAGGCTCGACTCTGGCGCTAACCCTGGGTATGAAGTGCAGCCATTTTATGACTCTCTTTTGGCGAAGTTGATTACCTGGGGAAGAACTCGAGATGAGGCCATTGCCCGGATGAAACGGGCGTTGTCGGAGTTTGAAGTTGAAGGCGTTAAAACGACGATTGATATGCATAAACAACTGATGGACGACGAAGATTTTATTTCGGGAGCGATCCACATCAATTTCTTGGGTGAACGCTTTCCCGGGGCATGATAGGAGTTGACTGCTGATGGAGTCGACGGACGGTAAACTCGGCGAACAGTTTAATTCGTCGCTGAAGGTATCAGATGAGGTGATTGCTCGAGTGGTAGGACTAGCGGCGATGGAAGAACCAGGGGTCACCGCCCTGACCAGCACCCTCGTCGAAGGGATTACCGAACATTTGGCGCGCAAAACGGCCTATAAAGGAGTCCGCGTCTTCGTTGAAGGGGGTCGAGCCGATATCGAACTGCACGTGGTAGTGCAGTATGGTCATCCGATACCGGACTTGGCCCAACGCATCCAAACCCGCGTCAAATCCCAGGTCGAACGGATGATTGGATTGACCGTCCGAGCGGTTCATGTGCATATCCAGGGGATTTTGTTTGATGACGCGAAAACACCGGAATAGATCGTCGCCTGACGTGGAGGCGGATGACGGTAACTGTGGCGGCCAGAGAAGAGTAGAGTGCTTGGCAGCGGGCCCGGGTGAACAAAGCGAAAGGCTCCCTTGGGATGCGAAAATACGGGGACCAAAAGACAGCATCGCGAACACTGAACCATCACACAGCATGGACTAGAGGAGACAGACAGATGGCTCGACATCATGGCAGAGAATTAGCGCTTAAAGCGCTGTTTGAATATGATTTGACAAAATTCGATGCCTTGGCTTTAGTGAGTCGGGTAATCAAAGCGGAGTCCGGGGATGATAGACGATTTGTCGAAGGGTTAGTCAATGGTGTGCTGGCCCAAGAATCCGACATTGACCGTACCATCGAAGAGAATGCGATTCAATGGCGGGTTAATCGCATGCCGACGGTGGACCGCAATATTTTAAGGTTGGCCACCTTCGAATTGATGAGTTCGAATGACGTCCCGATTTCCGTCATCATCGACGAAGCTTTGGAACTAGCCCAAGTGTACAGCACCGAGCAATCGAAAAAATTTATCAACGGAGTGCTCGGCCAGGTGGCCGCTAAGTTTAGGCCTGAGGGTGACCGCGATCGTTTAGATAGCGCGGAATACCACGACGTCAGCCCCAGCGAGTAATATGGTGCCTCACGCCCAGTTGGGGCTAGCGTTTTGGAATTCTTGCGCTCAAGTGCTTGCACATCCGTCGACGAAGGTCGGAGAGAGGCCTGGCCTTGCCATCCGATGAGCCGCGGGAATGTTTTGGCTCAGGGCGTGAGCGTCGGCCACCGGAGTTTGCGGCAGAGATTCAAACCAACAACGTGCCCGGGTCGAAGCCTCTGAGTTCGAAGGCCGCCACGGAAGGCAGGCCTACGTCATCGGAGACCATCCCTAGTACTGCCTCTTAGAAATCTATGGCACCGACCTCCCTTTGGCACTGAGCGCTTAAAAGAGAAACGGGCCGGGAGGGCTAGGTATTTTTTACCCCCCCAAAGCATTTTCGGGCGATCACGACGGGTGTGGACCGATGGCCCGCCCGCCAAGGAGGCGGCATAGAAGTGGATAAGCTTATGGATGGCAAGAAGGTCGCGGCGTCTTGGCGCGCTCGGATCCAACAAGAGTTGTCGGATTCCGGTTCCCGACCGCAGTTGGTGTTGGTAGGAGTGGGCGAAAACCCTGAGTCGAAAACCTATGTGAAGTTAAAAAGTCGAATGGCAGCCAAGGCTGGGATGATCAGCCGGGAAGACTGGCTGGGCGCGAACGCGACCCAGCGGGAGATCGAAGAGACCGTGCTCCGAGCGAGTGGCGACCCGTCTGTGGACGGCATTATGGTGCAACTACCCCTTCCGGACCAGGTGGACTGGGAGCGCGTGTTAGACTGCATCAGCCCAGGCAAGGATGTAGATGGTCTGACCAGCGCCGGGTTAGGCCAGTTGGCCGCGGATCGGAAGGCATGGCTGCCAGCGACTGTGCTGGGCGTGATAGAATTGTTAGCTTATTATCACGTGGTCTTGATCGATCGACACGTGGTCATTTTGGGTTCCGATCGATTTGTTGGAATTCCTATGGCGATGGCGTTTAGCCACCGAGGTGCCACGGTCACCATGATTCCGGAGAACTCGTCGCAAGCCCAATCCATCGCCCCGACCGCTGATATCTTGATTGCCGTTGCGGGCCAGCCTGAAACGGTGAGTGCCGATATGATCAAAAGCGGGGCCGTGGTCATCGATGCCGGCAGCCACCATTTAGAAGATGGCAGCTTAGTGGGCAATACCCGGCATCAAGAGGTTAGCGCCGTAGCCAGCCTGATTACGCCGGTTCCTGGAGGAGTGGGCCCAATGACAATCGCAGCGTTGTTGCAAAATACCTGGGCAGCGCATGCGGCAAAAACCGGGAAGGAGGGAAGATTTGCAAAAGGCAGCGAGTGAACCCGCCCAGTGGACAGTACACGGTTTGGTCCAGGCGTTGAAAGAAACCATCGAAAGTATCGCGGCTTGGCAACAGATCTTAGTGGTCGGTGAATTATCAGGCCTAAAGCGCCATACCTCAGGGCATTGGTACTTTACCCTAAAAGATGAAAAAGCTCAAATTCGCTCGGTGATGTTCCGCCGGGATGCCGAGCGTACCCGGTTTCTTCCCGAAGACGGCATGGCGGTGATGGTCAGCGGGCGAATCGGTGTTTTTGAGCGCGACGGTCAAACTCAATTGTACGTCACCCAAATGATTGCCTTAGGCGCCGGAGACCAGCACCTAGCCCTCGAACGGCTTAAGCGACGGTTAGATGCCGAAGGGCTGTTTTCCCGGCCCAAACGTCGGCTTCCCCGTCTTCCTACCCGTGTAGGTCTGGTCACCTCCCCCACCGGGGCTGCCCGTCATGATGTACAAACTGTGGTGGAGCGAAGATTTCCTGGCTTGCCCGTGATTCTTTATCCGGTCCTGGTGCAAGGGGCTAAGGCGGCAGAATCGATCGTCAGCGCGCTCGAATCGGTGACTGAACGCGATGTCGACGTCGTCATTTTAGGCCGCGGCGGCGGGTCTAAAGAAGACTTGATGGTCTTTAACGACGAAGCCGTGGTACGTGCTCTCGCCAATCTTCGGGTGCCGGTCATTTCGGCAGTAGGCCATGAAATTGACACCACCTTGAGTGACCTGGTTGCTGACCTGCGCGCGCCTACCCCCTCGGCTGCGGCTGAATTGGCGGTTCCTGAACGCGCGCGCTTAGTGGAGGAGTTGATGGCCCTACGCAGCCGATCGCGGATGGCGCTCTCTCGGCGCCTCCGGATGGAACGAGAGAGAATTAACGGGTGGGTCAGCCACGGCATTTTAAAGCAGTCAGCGAGCATTGTTGAACGTCGACGGACCAACCTCGATCGTTTGGATGAACGAATGGAACGCTTTATGGAGCGAAAAATCACCGGGGAACGCTATCGCTTGGATAGATTGTCCCAGGTCGTGTCTGGACTCAATCCGACCGCTGTCTTGGAGCGGGGATATACTTATGTGAGCGACCGAGATGGGGTGCCCGTCGAGTATGGTCAAATTCGCCGACATCATTCCTACTTGGTTCACTGGTATAATGGGAGTCGATGGATGACTGAGCTGGAGGATGCCGATTAATGGCGGATATCGAGGATAACGTTAAGGACATTTTTTTATATGAAGAAGTCATGACGCGACTCGAAACCATCGTGCGTCAATTAGAAAGCGGTCACGCATCGTTGGCGGAGAGTCTTGCCTTGTACCAAGAGGCCCAGCAGTTAAGTCGAACCGCAGATCGGTTGTTGACCCAGGCGGAAGCCATGCTGGCCGAACCTTCGACTCCGGCGGAGGCACCATGAGTGCGGACGACGAGTGGATTAACCGATCGCAATTGATGATTGAACGGTGGATTGCAGAAGACCTCGATCGGCCCGAACCGCTTCCGGGCCGAATCATCGAGGCCATGCGCTATTCGGCTTTGGCGGGAGGCAAACGGCTCAGGCCGCTCTTGCTCCTGGCTGCCGCTGAGTATTTAAAGATACCTGCGGATCGGGTGAAACCGGCAGCCCTGGCGATTGAATACGTGCATACCTACTCGTTGATTCACGACGATTTGCCAGCGATGGACAATGATGACTTGCGCCGCGGCAAACCCACGAATCACAAAGTCTTTGGCGAAGCCTTAGCGATTTTGGCCGGGGACGGCTTGTTAACCGAAGCTTTCGCCAAACTCGCTCAGTTGACCCAAGACGATTTTCCGGCCCAAAATGTGCTCTATGCCGTCGCTGGATTGGCCCACGCGTCGGGAGCCCATGGCCTTATCGCCGGCCAAACTGCCGATCTCGCTGCAGAACACCATAACATCGGCTTGTCGGCACTGGAGGCGCTTCACGCCAAAAAGACGGGAGCTATCTTTGAGGCAGCGTGCCAGATCCCCGCTTGGTTGACCGGCAATCGGGGGGCGGCGGCGGGCCTTCAGGGGTTTGGCAGCCATTTTGGTTTGGCCTTTCAAATTGTCGATGATATCCTAAATGTGATTGGCGATTCGGTCATTATGGGCAAGTCTACCGGCACCGATGTCTCTTTGGACAAGGCTACCTATCCTCGAGTGGTGGGTATTGATGCCGCTTGGAAAATGGCATATCACCATCAGAACTTGGCCGAAGAGTCTCTGGATAAGGCGGTGGGCCAGGCCGATTGGTTGCTCGCGCTGCTAAAACGAGCGGTTAATCGTTCTGCCTAGGCATTTTAGGACAGTTTAATACCGTAGGTCAGGAGGTGGCAGGGTGCTTGATCGGATAGCATCGCCGAAGAATCTCAAATCCTTGAATACCGCTGAACTGGCCACGCTCGCGGAAGAGATTCGGCGGACGATTATTGAGACCACGGCAGAAACCGGAGGACACATCGGGGCGAGCCTGGGAGCGGTCGAATTGACGTTAGCCATGCATCGCGTCTATGATGCCCCCAATGACAAACTCGTGTGGGATATTGGCCATCAAGCCTATGCCCATAAGCTTATCACGGGAAGACAAAATCAATTTTCTAGCCTGCGCCAACTTGGTGGGATCTCCGGGTTTCTGAAACGACAGGAAAGCGAATATGACGTCTGGGAAGGTGGTCATGGAGCCACTTCGCTGTCTGGAGCTCTAGGCATGGCCGTGGCTCGAGATTTAAAACGAGAACCGCATCGCGTCATCGCGGTGATTGGTGATGGAGCGCTCACGGCGGGCATGGCGTGGGAAGCCCTCAATCAAATTGGTCATCTCAAGAGCCCCATGGTGGTGGTAGTCAACGATAACTCGATGTCTATCGCCCCCAATGTCGGATCGTTTTCACGCTACCTCACCGAATTGCGGTCTGCCCCCGGATACGCTCGGCTCAAGCAAGAAGTGGAAACCCTATTGGAATCGGTTCCGGTATTGGGAGGATCTTTGCGTCGGAGCATTGAACGGCTTAAGGACTTGGTGCACTTTGCAGTATTGCCTCAAAATATTTTTGAGGCTTTGGGTTTTGAATATTTCGGGCCCATTGACGGTCATGATTTAAATGCGTTAATCCATGTCCTAACCAATGCCCGCAGCATTCAAGCCCCGGTGGTGGTCCACGTGATCACCCAAAAAGGCCGCGGCTATCTGCCCGCAGAAAGCAAACCGGAACAATTCCATGGTCCCGGACCGTTCGACATCGCGTCAGGAAATCCTCGCGTTCACGCGGATACCCCCTCGTACAGCCAGGTGGCGGCAGATACCCTGGTCTGGTTGGGACAACGTCATCCCGAACTGGTAGCAATTACTGCCGCGATGGGAGACGGGACCAAACTCGACCGATTTGCCCAGGTCTTTCCCGATCGCTTTTATGACGTGGGCATGGCAGAGCAGCATTCCGCCACCTTTGCCGCAGGCCTAGCCGCTTCCGGCATGCGGCCAGTGTTTGCTGTCTACAGCACGTTTTTACAACGAGCCTACGACCAGGTGATCCACGACATTTGCCACCAAAACCTTCCCGTGTTACTCGCGGTCGACAGGGCAGGTCTGGTGGGTGCGGATGGGGCCACTCATCAAGGAATTTACGACATCAGCTTTTTGCGTGCGGTTCCCCACATGGAAATTGCGATGGGTAAAAACGAGGCGGAATTGCGGTCGTTGTTGGTCGGTGCAGTCGAGCGGCCCGGACCGGTCGCAGTGCGCTATCCACGTGGCAGCGGGCAAGGCATTCCTTTAGATGACCACATTGAAGACATCCCTTGGGGCCATGCCGAATGGATTCGCCACGGTGAGGATGTAACCTTAGTCGGCTTAGGCCCCATCGTCTACGCTGCCCTGAGTGCAGCGGTGATGTTAGAGCAACGCGGGTTTTCAGTCGGTGTGGTCAATGCGCGCTTTGTGGAACCTTTAGACACCCAGACATTGTTGGAGGTCAGCCAGCATACCAAGGCGATCTTGACCTTGGAGGAGCACACGCTTTCGGGCGGATTCGGCTCACGGGTTTTGGAATGGGCAGCCGAGGCAGGCATTACTGTGCCGATACGGATTGGGGGGATTCCCAACGAATTTGTTGACCAAGGACCTCCCGCCCACTTTTTGGAGCGCTTTCGGTTGACGCCTGAAGGAATTTGTCGGCGAGTGGAGGAATGGCTTGCCCGTGGCTCAGAGGAGGCTTAAAAAGGAGGGCACCAGACTCGATCAGCGGGTGCTGGAGTTGGGCTTGGCCGCGTCGCGAACTCGCGCTCAAGCGATAATCCTGGCCGGTGCAGTGACCGTCAATGGGCAAGTCGTGCGGAAGGCAGGGACCCTGGTCAGCGCGCAAGCGGTGGTGGAGGCGATGGTCCATGCCCATCCTTATGTCAGCCGAGGAGGGTTAAAGTTAGAGCACGGATTGAGAACGTTTGCGATCGATCCTGGCGGTTGGACCGTGGTGGATGTCGGCGCTTCGACCGGCGGATTCACCGATTGTTGGCTCCAACACGGGGTGGAGGCCGTCTATGCGGTGGATGTGGGATATGGGCAGTTGGCGTGGTCACTGCGCCAAGATGCCCGTGTGCACGTGCTGGAGCGAACCAATGCTCGATATTTGACGCTTTCGGCCCTGAACCTCACGCAACCGGTGCAGGGGTCGTCGATAGATGCTTCGTTCATTGGCCTGAAGCTTCTGTTGACACCGCTTCGCGAGATCGTCCGTCCCTCGGGAGTGGTGATCGGGCTGATAAAGCCCCAATTTGAGGCGGGGCCGGAGTTCGTGGGCAAGGGAGGCGTGGTGCGCGATGCCAAGGTCCATCGTCGGGTGATAGCGCAAGTGTTCGAGGATGCGGATCGGCTGGGTTGGATCGCTCAAGACCTCACACCTTCGCCGATTCGTGGCCCTAGCGGCAATATCGAATTTTTGGTTCGATTCGGATCGGAGCCGGGCAAACCTATCCATATTGATGCGGTCATCGAGGAGGCTTGGCAAAGGGAGGTGCTGCCAGATGTCTAAGATTTTGATATGGCCCAATCCCGAAAAGGAGCAAGTCCGCAGCTTAGCCCAGCAGATCTACCGATGGCTGGAAAAACGCGGGGTTCAGGCAGTCATGCCAACGGATCTTGCTCGCCAGCTAGACTTGGATGCGATGGCCTGTATTACCGATGAGGCAACGATGCAAGAGATTGACTGGGTGATGGTGCTCGGAGGGGACGGCACCCTGCTATTGGCAGCAAAACAACTGATGCGATGGAACAAACCGATCTTAGGCGTTAATTTAGGACACCTGGGGTTTCTTACCGAAGTGGAAGTGCCTGACTTATTCCCGACCTTGCCCTTGTTTCTTTCCGGAGAATATCAACTCGACCTGCGCCACTTGCTCACGGCTGAGGTGACGCGTCTCGGTCGCAGTCTCATCCGCTATGAAGCGATGAACGATGTGGTGGTCGCCAAGGGACCGTTTGCGCGATTAGTCAACCTGGAAACTTTTGTCGACGACGCCTACGTGACAACCTATCCTGCCGATGGGTTAATTGTAGCGACGCCCACGGGTTCGACCGCGTACTCGCTATCGGCCGGAGGCCCCATTTTGAGCCCAGACCTTGGGGTCTTTGTAGTCACCCCAATTTGTCCGCACTCGTTTTTCGACCGGTCGGTGGTGATCGACGCCCAGCAGACAGTTAAAATTAGAATTCGAGCCATGCATCGAGAGACGCTGCTGACAGTGGATGGCCAGGAAGGCTTTCCGCTGGAAGATGGCGATGAAATTGTGGTCAGCGCCAGCACGCATTCGGTGAATCTGATGCGGCGGCCGGGATGGAGCTTTTTTCATGTATTGCGCGGCTGGAGAAAGGGCTATTGAGAATGCGATATGATAAAAATGCGCGTCAGCGCTTGATCCAAGAGATCATTCGCCAAGATGTCATCCGTACTCAGGAAGAACTAACGGTACGGTTGGCTCGACATGGCGTCGCTGCCACCCAGGCGACAGTCTCCAGAGACATTAAAGATTTGGGTCTGATCAAAATTCCTTATCTGGATGGCCACCGCTATGCCGTCCCCCATCAGGGTGAGGTGGCGGGAGCTCAAGATCGCTTGACTCGAGTGCTGAGAGAGGTTTTGGTGAACGTTCAGGTTAGCGAAAACCTAGTCGTGGTCAAAACTCTGTCAGGCGGAGCGGACGTAGTCTCGGAAGCCATTGATCGACAAGAATGGCCGGATGTGGTCGGGACGTTGGCCGGCGACAATACGGTGATGGTGGTCGCACGCGAACGGGATTCGGCTCCGCTGATAGCTCAGCGTTTGTTGAGTCTAGGATAAGATAGGGGAGGGCGAGGTTCGCCATGTTACGCTCCTTCAGGGCACTGAACTACGGGCTTTTTCGACAAATCGAGATGGACTGGTCTTCGGGCTTTACGGCGGTTACCGGCGAATCTGGAGCCGGGAAGTCGCAACTTCTAGCCGCGATGCTTTCGCTGTTGGGAGAGCGTTGGGACAGTTCCAAATTTGGACCGCTGGCCAACATGGTGAAATTGGCTGGCGAATTCGAAGTCGGAGCAGAACATCCGCTGTGGTCTCAGCTTGCCGACTTCGATCTGGAACCCGATGATATGTTGACGGTGACGCGTGAGGTTTCCCCGGATGCACGTTCGATATTTCGAATACAAGGACGGACCGTGCCTCGGCAAACGGTGGCCGATATCGCGCCATGGCTGATCGAGGTGATGCACCAAGGTCATGTATCGAGATTTTCAAACAATGAGGCATGGACCGAATGGCTTGATCGCTATCTGAATTTGTTGCCACTGGTCGACGAGGTGACTGCGGCCTATACTGAGTGGCAAGCCCTGGTGAGACAACAAGAGCAGTTGGCTCTGGAAATGCTGGACGTGCACGATTGGAAGCGTCAGCGCGAAATATTGGAAGAGATTGACCAAGCCCAGATTCAACCGGGTGAAGACTCGCAGTTAACGGAACAATTAGAGCGCTTTCGTTCGCTCAATCGCTTGCAGCAAGCCTACGAACGCGTGTATCGTCTGATTGAGGATGACAGTGAGCATGGCTTGGTATCACTACTTAGAATGTGGGAGCGAGAAGTCGCTCAATTGGCGCAATTGGATCCAAGGGTGGATCCCCTGCGCGATCAGGTGCTCACAGTGGTAGAAACGACGCTTGACGTGCGTCATGAGTTAGCCAAATGGTGGGAAGATTTTGAGCGCGATCCCTTGCTGCAGGAACGGCTCGAAGCCCGGTCGGATTTATTAGCCCAACTCAAACGGCGCTATGGTCCCGATTTAGACAGCGTACTGGCTTATGCCGAACAAATTCGGCAGGATCTAGAACGACACCAAACGGTGGCCGTTCGCAGCGCTCAATTGACTGAAACCGTAAAAATCAAAGAGGCCCACTATCGAAAATTGGCCCAATCTTTGTCTGAGGCACGACAGTCGGGGATGTTAGCCACAGGGCGAGCCTTGACCAAGCTGCTTCAGCAATTGGAGATGCCGGCAGCCGATTTATCTCTGCGCATCGAGGCGGCGGCGCCAGGGCCGAGAGGCATGGATGCGGTGACTTTTTGGTTTAGTGCAAACTTGGGCAGAGACCCCTTGCCTCTCCCCAAGAGCGCATCTGGCGGAGAACTGGCACGGATTGGACTATCGATGGCGGTATTAGTCCGTGGTGAACCGGCATCGACCTTGTGGCTTGACGAAGTGGATACAGGATTAGGGGGACGAAGCGCCGCGCGGGTGGCGGCCATGATGGCGGATTTAGGCAAAGAACTGCAAATCATTGCCATTACCCATCAGCCCGTAGTAGCCAGTCGGGCTGACCACCAGGTGATCGTCAAAAAATCCACCGACGCGGAGCACACTGAAGCGCAAATCAGCCTCGTCAATGATGAGGAAAGAGTGGAAGAGGTGGCACGCATGCTGAGCGGAGGTGCTGAACCGACGGCACTTCAGCATGCCCGCCTGCTTCTCGGCGACCCTCGGTCGCTAAGACGACGTCGAAGTTAAGGACATCAAACTATGCGCATGATGATCGCAAGTTTACCGATAGGAACCGGCCACGATATCGCGGCGCGGGCTCTGGCTGAGGCAATGGGCAAAGCCGGAGTCGATGTGTATTTTTCCCACCATTTGGCCGGGCCGTCGAAATTGCATACGGCCAGCTATTTTCTGTCGGTCCGGTACGCGCCGTGGCTTTTTTCCAAAGCCTTTCACTGGGGGGACGGAGCCACATTCGCTTGGCGGAGACACCGCACAAGTTGGCGAGCTATCGGCCTTAACCTCCTGGCCGCGGTATTTGAACAGTATCGACCGGACTGGGTCGTGGCCACTCACCCCTTCGCCTTAACCGCATGGACGGCATTAAAGACCCGCTACCCACAGTTGAAAGTGATGGGTGTGTTGACAGACCTCAGTGCCCATCAGTTTTGGTGGGAACCCGATTCTGACGCGTATGCGGTATGGCTGCCGGAAGAGCGCCAAGATTTAGTGCGTTTTGGGTATCCTGAGGATAAGATATGGGATACGGGAATCCCTATTCGTTCCATTTTTCATGATGACGCTTTGCAGTTCGCACGTCTGTTCGATGGGCCTATCGTGGTGTTGGGCGGTGGCCTAGGCATCGGCCCTTACCACCGAATTTTAAAAGATTTGCTATCCTTTGATATGCCGATTTTGGCGGTATGCGGCCAAAACGAGCGCCTTCGCTGGCAACTCAGCCAGCAATCGTGGCCTGCCAATGTTACCATCGCCGGCTATGTAGAAAACATGCCTGAAGTGTTGTGTGCCAGTCGGGCAGTGGTAGGCAAGCCGGGCGGCGTCACTGCCGCCGAGGTGTGCCAGGTTCAAGTGCCATGGTTGCTGACGCATTGGATCGCGGGTCAAGAAGAGGTAAACCGGGATCGCCTGACCTCGCATAATTTGGCGGTACTTGGAGACCATGGACTTCAAGATGCATTGGCACCACTTTTGGTGGACTCGCCAACGCGCCGGCTCATGCTCCAAAGCCAGTCCGATTTGGCTCGGCCCAACGCCTCTAGCGATATTGTGAGCCGAATCCTAGCCTTTCAATAAGCCTTAGGTTTCCTTCCTTGTCATCACCTTCTCTCTGTTACCGAGGATGAACCTCTGCCCCAGACGGCAAGGTAAGGTCGAGAGGAGGTGATAGGGCATGAAAAAAGCATTCGGGCTTTTGGCGGCAGGCCTGTTGCTGCTCGTGGGTCTTTCTCGGCCATCTTCTATTCTTTGCACGTGGCCAAAACCCCTTTGGCTTCCGACTCGTCATACTCTGTCGATCCCTTGGTCTCGCTGGTTGCCGATTGAGGCTGAAGCCAGCCCCGCCCGTGCCGTGGAAATTGATCATCACCGAGACCAGGGATGGACGTCTATTCGCCATCGCGTTTGGTATCTTAGGGCCAATCACCAGGGAGTCTATCGCCTGAGGTATCGGATGATGGGCATGGTGCCCTTTGGAACATCTTGGGTGCGGGCAGACGCGCCACTGTCGGTGGTGCCAGGCGGTGAAGCGATTGGCATTATGGTCCGTACCAAAGGTTTGATTGTTCGGGCTCTGGTCTCGGTCCAAGACGACCGCGGGCAAAGTGTCTGCCCGGCGGAACAAGCGGGACTCAGGGTCGGCGATTTAATCACGGCGGCCAACCGTCGTCCCCTCTTGGACCAACAAAGCTTAGATCGAGCGATGGATCGAGCAGGTCGAAAAAGGCAACCGATGGACCTCACGGTGCGGGCGTCGGGGATCCACCATATCAAAGTGACGCCTATCTGGTCGACCCGCGACCACGCCTATGTCATTGGCGCCGCGGTGAGAGACGGCATGGCTGGCGTGGGCACCTTAACTTACTTCGAGCCCAGTACGGGCCAGTATGGCGCTCTCGGCCACAGCATGACAGATGGGCTGACCCGGATTCCAGCTCCAGTGTCGTCGGGCAGTGTGAGCGGTGCTGACATTATTAGCGTCATTGCGGCTGGTCGTGACAAGCCCGGCCAGAAGGTGGGGATTTTGGCTGCCCATGGGCTGGTCAGCGGTATGGTCTGGTCCAACGGACAGTTTGGGATTCATGGCAAGCTGCTGACGTGGCCCAAGGTCGGCCTTCGGGCCATACCGGTAGCCTATCCGGACCAAGTCCACCCCGGTGCCGCTCGACTCATTACTGTTCTCCACGGGCAGAAGGAACGAAGTTATCACATTCAAATCATTAAAGCCTACGCTCAAACTCATCCAGCAACCAAGGGAGTCCTGTTTCGAGTCACGGATCGCCAACTGTTGCAACGCACTGGTGGGATCATTCAAGGCATGAGCGGGAGTCCAATTATCGAAGACGGTCGTCTCGTCGGAGCGGTCACTCATGTGATGGTAGGCAAACCCTGGATTGGCTACGGCTGCTATGCCGTTTGGATGCTGGGCCTGAAATCCGGAGCCTAAATCGTTCGTCAAAGTTTTCAAAAGATGGGCGGTCGAGGGCGAAAATCCAAGTTTTTGCCCTCGACCAGAGGTTGCCGTCAGTTATCGTAGGCTGTTTTGTCGAATAAGGAAGAACGATGATCTTTGTTTTTTCTTTATATTTAGCAGGAAAAGATGGAAAATCATAGAAGACTTGATGAGTCGTAACTACAGGGGGATGCGGAGTTGGCCATTAGAGTGCTTATTGCCGATGACAACCGAGAATTTTCGGAGTTGCTGCGAGAGGCGATTGATAGCGAAAATGATTTAGAAGTTGCCGGGATGACTTCCCATGGCATCGAAGTCCTAGAGTTCTTGGCAGAAGAGGCCGTTGACGTGGTGGTCTTAGACATCATAATGCCGCATTTAGATGGCATTGGGGTGTTGGAACGATTGGCAGAAGATGGCACGACCAAACGACCTAAGGTGGTCGTGCTGACGGCTTTCGGGCAAGAGACGATGACCCAGCGGGCCCTGGAATTGGGAGCTGATTACTATATTCTGAAGCCTTTTAACCTGAATGTTTTGGCATCTAGAGTCAAACAATTAGCGAGAACGCCCAATGTCGAAAGGCGGTCTCTCGATCATTCGCCAGGCGGGCGCGTGGGCTTAATGCCAGTGCGGCATTTAGATGTCGAAGTTACGAATATTATTCACGAGATTGGGATACCCGCTCATATCAAGGGGTATTTATATTTGCGCGAAGCGATTTTGATGGTCATCAACCGTGTCGACTTGCTCAGCGGAGTGACCAAAGAACTCTACCCGGCTATCGCCACGAAATACAAGACCACACCAAGTCGCGTAGAACGGGCGATTCGTCATGCGATCGAAGTGGCTTGGGCCAGAGGCAATGTGGACATGATCAACGGAATTTTTGGCCACACGGTCAATCGGGAAAGAGGAAAACCAACCAATTCCGAATTCATTGCCATGGTGGCAGACAAGTTGCGGATGCAAATGAAGGTGGGTTAACGGAGAGGGCCGGACGGGCCCTCTCCGTTAACCCTAAATGCGGGTAAAATCTTGGCAAATTCGCGGTTTAGGGGTACGCTCGGAGCAGCGGTCAAACATGACCAGCACATCGACGAAGGGTTGGCTAGGAATGGACGAAGGAACCGTCGAGAACAATGTAGAACAGATGGAGGCACTAATACGGCGGTTGCCAGCCGTGCTCAGGTCAACGATTGTGATCAACGATTGGGGCGGAATCGAAGAGATTCATGTGCTCACGACCTTAGAACGCACTCCCAAACAAGTAGTCCGCGACGTCGAAAGCGCGCTGAGCGCTGAATGGAACATTCATGTCGATCACAAGCGAATTTCGGTGGCGCAGATTCGAACCGATGACATTGTGAAAGTTCGACAATACCTCATGATTCGTGAGGTCAATTTGGATGTGGACACAGTGGAAGGAATTAGCCGCGCGGTGGTCGAACTCGAACCGGTCAATGAAGACGGAGTCGTTTATCGCGGAGAATGGACCGGGCGTTACGTTCCCAGCCATCATACGGTGGCTATGGCCCAAGCGGCGGTCCACGCGCTCAACACGGTTCCGGAGTTGATGGAGCATCTCGTCTTACTGGAAGTGCGCCCGCTGGAGATCGGTGGTCAAAAGGTGATCCTGGCGGCGCTTAGTTATTTGGAGCCTAATCACCGCGAAGAACTGCTTATTGGATCGGCGTTGGAGGCTGGCGATGCCCATGGAGCCGCCGCACAGGCTGTGGTTGACGCGGTCAATCGATGGATGATTCGCGCCGACGTAAAGCGAAGCGAGGATCCTATCTTAGCGCTGATTTTAGGGCGTCGGGGCGCTAAAGAGTCAACCGAGGATTGAGGGATACTCATGGAGTCGAGGACAGGCCCGGGCAGCATTGTCTATCAAGGGCGAACATTGTCAGTGCGCGTCGACCCGGTACGAGTGCCCGCGGGACAATCCGTGCGAGAAGTTGTGGAGCGAAGCCCGGCGGTGGCCGTTATCGCTGAATGCCAAAATCGCGTGGCGGTTATCCGCCAATATCGATGGGCCGTTGACGCGTGGTTGATCGAATTGCCCGCGGGCAAGGTGGAGCCGAGCGAAGCCGTCGACCACGCGGCTCGCCGGGAATTAAGAGAAGAGGCCGGGATCTTGGTCGACGACCTGTCCCTGGTCTTTTCGTTTTATCCTACCCCAGGCTATAGCAATGAGCGCGTCGATCTATTTTTCGGGCGGGTATCCTCTGTGGGTCCGCCTCTACCCGAGCCCGACGAAGACATCAGCCTCAACTGGTGGAATCGGAACGCGGTCGAAGAGGCCGTGGCCACCGGAAGCGTGACCAATGGCATTGCTCTTTTGGGCTTGATGTGGTGGTTGAGCAAGACCCATCTAGACCAGTCTACCCTGGACGAGTAGCGCATAGGCTACCCTGAGGGGGCGAGGGAATGACCGCATCAAGCTGGGCTTCTTTGGATTGGGAAGGCTACTGGTCGCGATACCTTCCTTATTTGCTGATGACCGTGGCGGTCTTTAGCTTGGGGTTGCTGTTCGGATCATTGGCGACGGAAGTATTGACAAGGTCAGAGAGACTTCAACTCGCCATTTGGTTAAAAACCGTCGTAAACTCTGAGAGCGGTCGCTTATTCTCAGCCACGATGTTTCGGTCCGCATTGATCGCCAATATGAAAGTCCTGGGCCTGCTCTATGTGTTGGGTATTTCCGTGGCGGGGATTCCACTGGTGCTAGCAGTCCTGTTTTTGCGCGGGTTTGTCGTCGGGTTTGGCTTCGCATTTTTGAGCCAGTCGGCGAGTGGACATGGACTAAGCGTGTTGCTGGCCACGGTTGTGGCTCAGAATCTCTTTATGGTTCCCATCTACCTGACGGCTGGAACCCTAGCCTTGTGGTTCTCATGGAATCTCATCCGCAAGGATGGAGCTAGGAAAGTCGCCCCATGGCAGGCGCTGGGAGGATATACCCTGGCTTCGGCCCTCCTTAGCGTTGGCATGCTTTGGGCTAGCGCCGTCGAAGTGATGGGCTCCCCGCTCCTTCTGCACTTGGAAGTTTTCACCCGATAATTCTTATGGCAACAGCACGGATGGGACATGCTTTAAGCAAACCAGGCTGTCGGCTATGTTATGATGAGGAGGCATCTGGTATAGACAACTAATAGAGGTTGGGAAGGGGTTATGGACGTGCGTGTGGGCGTACCCAAAGAGGTCAAAGCGGATGAAAATCGAGTGGCCTTGACTCCGGCCGGCGTGCTCGCCTTGGTGCGCGAGGAGCATCAGGTGATTATCGAAAGCGGCGCCGGCGTTCAAAGCGGATTTAGCGACGAGGACTACGTCCAAGCAGGGGCACGCGTCAAAGACACTCCAAGTGAGGTTTGGAACAGCGCAGACATGATCGTTAAAGTCAAAGAACCCTTGCCGACAGAGTATCGCTTTTTCCGGGAAGACTTGGTGCTCTTTACCTATCTTCATTTAGCTCCAGAACTGGATCTGACTCGGGCTCTACAACAATCGAGGGTGACCGCCATCGCCTATGAGACCGTGCAAACGGCTGACGGAAGCCTTCCTCTGCTCGTTCCGATGAGTGAAATTGCTGGGCGTATGGCCAGTCAGATTGGCGCTCAATTGCTAGAAAACACCCATGGAGGTCGGGGGGTGTTATTGTCGGGCGCTCCCGGCGTGCTACCCGGACGGGTGGTGATTATCGGTGGCGGTGTCGTCGGTGTGAATGCTGCTCGGATTGCCTTAGGATTAGGCGCAGAAGTGACCCTTGTGGAAGTCAACCCGGTGAGAATTCGTGAACTCGACGATTTGTTTCAAGGCCGAGTGCATACGTTGATGTCAAATGAATATCATATTGCCCAAGCGCTCCTTGACGCCGACTTAGTGGTCGGAGCGGTTCTTATTCCGGGCGCTCGCGCCCCCCAATTGGTCAGCCAAGCGATGGTGCAGGCCATGCCCAAAGGCGCGGTTGTCGTCGACGTGGCGATCGACCAAGGCGGATCGATCGCCACCATCGATAGAATTACGACGCATTCCCATCCGACCTACGAAAAATTTGGAGTCGTTCACTATGCCGTCGCCAACATGCCTGGGGCGGTGGCTCGAACCTCAACCCAAGCCTTGACCAATGCGACGCTGCCCTATATCCGCAGCTTGGCGGGTTTAGGTGCGGTTAACGCTCTGCGCCAGGATTCAGCGTTGGCGCGGGGTCTTAATGTTTGCCAAGGCAAGATCACGTTTCAAGCCGTGGCCGAGGCTCACCATCTGCCGTACCACCCGGTGGCGAGCCTTTTAAGCTAGGAGAATGCCCCACCCCAACTTAGAGCCCAAAGAACAGGAGAGCATTCATGACTCCCTGTTCTTTTTTGTGGAGAGGCAGAGATCGGCAGGAGTCTGGGCGATTATCCCGAATGTGTCTCGGAGGAGATGGTTGCGCAATGTCGCTGGATGCCGGGGCCGAGACGGGATTTGATCAATATTTCTACCATCTTCGAATGGAACGCAACTTATCATCGAACTCAGTAGACGCCTATCGAAGGGATCTGCTGATTTACCTGAACTATGCAAAAACGCTTGGCTTAGCGTGGGACCGGCGCGAGACCGTCATTGATTTTTTAGCGCACGAAGCCGAGCAGGGCAAAAGAGACACGACGGTGCGTCGGAGATTAGCTTCGATACGCTCTTATTTTGCTTACCTCAGGACCGTCAGCGACGAAACGTTGGATCCCACTGAAGGTTTGGAAATTGGCAGCGTAGAGCGCTCATTGCCAGATGTGCTCCAGGTCCAAGCCATTGAGGAGCTTTTGAATAGCATTGCCGTCGATACCCCGATCGGTCTCCGAGATCGCGCGATGTTGGAAGTCGTGTACGGGGCGGGTCTACGGGTCAGTGAGTTGATTAGCCTCAAAATTAATGATTGGTGGACCGATCCGCCCCGAGTTCGGTGCGTAGGCAAGGGCTCTAAAGAACGGTATGTACCCTTGGGTCGGCCGGCTATTCAAGCGGTTTCGGCCTACGTCGACTGCGCTCGCGACAAGCTCGTCAGTGCGCGCAGCCAAGCCTTTCTCTTCTTAAACCATCGCGGCGGTCCACTGACCCGTCAGGGATTTTGGAAAATCCTGAAATCTCGGGCGGATTCAGCCGGAATTGAAGGTGCAGTCTATCCACACGCTCTGCGTCACTCTTTTGCTACCCATTTATTGGAAAATGGGGCGGATCTGCGTTCCGTGCAAGAAATGCTAGGACATCAGGATATTGCCACGACCCAGATCTATACGCATGTGAGTCGGCAAAGGCTTCGTCCCCAGTATGACGCTCATCACCCCCGTGCCTAACCCTCGGACTGACCCGTTTTCGCTTCGCCTCGATGGGTGGGTTGAAAGGGCAGTGAGTGGCATGCCGTATGAAGACTACCCTCGGCGACCACACTAGGCAGGTTAGCTAGCAAGGGGGAGGGCGTCGAGTGCTCGAATCATATGCCGCCAAAGCCAGAGGCATTTTAGCCGGTCTATTTCTGGGGATGTGTGCAGGTCCCCAACTTTTTGCTGCCGCACCGCCGAATCCGCCAGAGGTGCGGGCCAAAGCCGCCGAATTAATCGACGTCAGCTCCGGCAAGGTCCTTTTTAGGGTACACGGGCGCGAACAATTACCCATGGCCTCGTTGACTAAAATCATGACGCTTTATATAGCGCTTAAGGCGGTAGAGCAACGAAAAGTCCAACTCAATGAGCCTGTCTTGATTTCGGCAGACGCCGCTCGAATCAATGGATCGCAGATTTGGCTGAGGCCCGCAGAACATCTCAGCGTAGACCATCTGATTCGGGGCGTAGCGATCGCCTCCGCCAATGACGCCGCCTACGCTTTGGCAGAATTTCTGGCCGGCAGTGAGCCTTCGTTCGTGGCGGAGATGAATCGGACCGCGGCCCAACTCGGCATGAAACACACCCACTTCTCCAATTCTCACGGGCTGCATCTTGCCGATCATTATACGACCGCAGAGGATATGGCGACGTTGGCCCGTGCGGCCGTTCGATTGCCGCTTCTTCTGCACTATACTGCGCTGTGGGAAGACCGCTCCGTGCGGGACGGAAGGGGCGGCAGATTGTGGCTCATCAACCACAATCGCCTTCTCCGGCAATATCCTGGGGCAGATGGGATCAAGACGGGATATACCAGTCAGGCGGGATTTTGCATGGTGGCTACTGCCCATCGCGGTACGATGCGCCTCGCGGCCGTGATTTTAGGAGCACCCAGCTCAGCGGTGCGGTTTAAGGATGCCGCTTTGCTGATGTCGTGGGGATTTGCGCACTTTCAAACTCTTCAAATTGTTCGACCGAACCAGTCTGTGGGATCGGTGGCGGTACACCAGGGAGTCGCTCCGACAGTCGAAGCGGTCATCCCCAAGGGTCTGGCGGTTACGGTGGCGCGAGCACCGGGATCCGGAATCAGAGTGCGCGTCGAACTTCAGAACCATTTGGAGGCACCTGTCACGAGGGGACAGGTGGTGGGTACTGTTGGCATCTACCAAGGGGCCACACGGGTGGCTCAACACGCACTGTACGCCCAGGCAGCGGTAGCTAAATCTCGTCTTCCTGGCCGCGTCTGGCATTATCTCATTAAACTTGTCGGTTGACACTCCCCACGGCTAAAGCCGGGGGATTCTTACGAGGAACTCACTCACGTGAGCTTTACTCGCAAAGGGTGAGCCAAACACCCCCTATCCAGTCGCCCGAAGGTCTCTGGTTACTTGCCGTGATGGTTAGACTTCGCTAACCACCTTGGTTCGCCGAATCCGGTTCACGTCTGGTCTTGACGACGCGATACATTTTACGTTTCCCACGATTGCGGGAGACAACCGCCAATGTATCCATTTGTCAAAGGGCGAACACATTCTGAGTATAGCACCCAAGGTATAGCGCGGAGACGACAACCCTTCGCCTGACGGCGAGCGTCTTATATCCCCACAGCTAAAGCTAGAGGTTTTACGGCGCATTTGATAACTTGGAGGTAAAGCCCAATGTTCGATCCTAGAGAACCCCTGCAGAGTGCGAAACAGCGGCTTAAAGAGCTCATGGAGCCAATGGCCGAGCGGATGTCTCGAGCCAGCGAGGTGGAGGATATTGCAGAGTTGAGTGCTTACGACAACCACCCGGCCGATCTCGCCAGCCAGACGTTGGCTCGAGAGATCGACATGGGCATGCTGCTGCGACTGGAGGAGCGTTTGGCTCAGTTGGACCGCGCCGAGACGAAATATAGCGAAGGCAGCTACGGAATCTGTGATCGATGTCAGCGTCCGATTGCCGTCGACCGATTGCAAGCGACGCCTGAAACGATTTATTGCGTAGCCTGCCAATCCCGCCTCGAAACCGAAGGGCCGCGCTCAGCAAAATCGCCTGTCATTTCCAAGCCTTTTGGCAGAGTCGGTGCAGCGCACGATCCGGTCGAAGCTACCGGCGGGGATATTTGGCAGGATTTGGCCGAGTGGGGAACCTCCAATTCTCCCCAAGACGACCCCTTAGCGGTCGATGGAGAGTTGGCCAGGGGCGGGTCGGACGACCGCGAGGGATCGGTGGAGATGGTCGACACCCTAATCGACGAAAATGGGGAGGCCATTTTGGATCGCGTCCAGATTCTCCCTCCGGGCGAAGTGTGGCGAGTGGAGGCAGACCCTGACGAATATTGAATTGCGGCCTGGGATATCAATCGTCTTTTTTTTCATCCGCTCGAAGGTATGATGAATTTGTCCCACACCACCTTAGAGGGTTGAGAAAGGGCGGCCATGACAATCATTCACATGCTCGACGGGAACCGTTTGCTGCTCGGATTGAACGGTGATTTAGATTTAACTACTGCAGACGCCTTAGCTCAGGCGTTAGACGATCTCTTAAATCGTTATCCTCAAGATGAGGTAGCATTGGATTTAGGCGAGGTGAATTTTATCGATAGCTCGGGTCTTGGAGTCATCTTGGGCCGGTATCGGCGGTTAAGCCGCCAAGGCCGGCGCCTAAGCCTAGTGGCAGTTCGTCCCGGGGTACGGGTTGTCTTAGAAATTGCTGGCATTCCCTCATTGATTCCGGTGGCCTATTCGGGTCTGAAATCTTCGGTCCGTGATTCGTGATATCCAGGGAAGGAGCGGACATGGCTAATCAAGTGGAAATGCGATTTGTATCCATAGCGGATAATTTGGTCTTAGGACGGCTTATGGCGGCACAGTTGGCCGCACAAGCGGGATTTTCATTAAGTGCGATTGAGGAGATCAAGGTGGCGGTTTCGGAAGCGGTGTCTAACGCCATTATTCACGGCTATTCTGGTCGTCAAGACGGATGGATTGCTATGGACTGCAAAATTGAGGGCAAGGAGTTGGCTATTGCGGTCGAGGATTGGGGGGTGGGCATTGCCGATGTCGCTCAAGCCCGTCAACCGGAATTCTCCTCCGATCCTGAACGTATGGGGCTGGGCTTCGTATTTATGGAGTCCTTTATGGACCAAGTCACAGTGCGTTCGCATATGGGGCACGGAACCCGAGTTGAAATGACTCGGGCCGTGGCTGAGGAGGCACTGACCGGCGATGCCCAGTGATGAGGAATGGGACCGGGCGACCGAAGACCCATCCCTGTATCAAAGGGCGCAAGCGGGTGACGAAGGGGCTCGCGAAGACTTGGTCGAGCGTCATTGGAACCTGATTTGGCATATCGTCCACCGGTTCCAAGGCCGAGGATATGATTCTGACGATCTGTTTCAAGTCGGATCCATCGGCCTATTGAAAGCTATTGACCGATTTGATGTTGAGCGCGGATTAAAATTTTCGACTTACGCGGTGCCGTTGATTATGGGTGAGATTCGAAGATTTCTGCGTGATGACCAACCCATCCGGGTGGCTCGATCGTTACGCGAATTAGGGATGAAGGTGGATCAAGCCAGACTCCGATTATCTCAGAGCCTTGGCCACGAGCCTAGCGCGATGGAGATCGCTGCCGACTTGGCCATTGATATTGGCGACATTACGGAGGCCATGGAGGCAGCGCGGCCCATTTCGTCGCTGAACCAGCCCATGGATAGCGCTAACGGCAACGAAACACGGCTCGAAGATAATGTGCGCGACCCCAAAGTGGAGGCCGACTTGGTCGAACAACTGGCACTTAACGAAGCTTTTGACCGTTTGGAGAGTCGGGAACAATTTATTTTGACGGCGAGATTTGTAGAAGGCCGGACCCAAATTGAGGTGGCCACCCATCTGGGGGTCTCTCAAGTCCAAATTTCACGGTTGGAAAGGCGAGCGTTGGAACGTCTGCGCCTGGCCCTCGAAGACGGGGACGAGTGAGAGCCACGCCATGAAGGACGGAGAGTGGAGGCCATCCTCATCGTCTCCCGCCAGAGCGATCGCTCCAGTCCTCAGGATGGCTCAACCCTGGCAGATGGATCACGGTCAGCGAGGTCCGAGAGCGTCTCGCAACGCTCGGTTCGATCCGTACCTGGATGCATGAGGCTCAGGCCAGAAAATCTTGCATGGGGATGGCGATAGATTGCACGATCAGGATTTCGTCTAGGACACGATTCACATCGAACTGGGTGTGAATCAACGTTAGGAGACCGGTGTGAAACCCGACAAACTGTCTTTCAAACATCGCAACCATGCGGGTTTCAGGGTTCTTGATTCGTTCTTTTAGGACTTATGCAGCAACTCTCTAGAGGTTGACTGCTTATCTTAGGGGTAAATAACTGCTAAAACAAATCACATGATATCTATGTACATCGCATCATAAGGTGTATAATATGGGTATGCTAGTGAATGATTGCGTGGCGGGGATGTTCCCCGCCGGAGCAAGCCAGCTGCCGGACTGCGTGACCGGCTAAGGGGAAACGACTCGGGGAAATCCGTCGTGCATTGCACGGAGTACCAGCGTCGGTGCCCGCTTTACCCGCAAGGGGACGGGACAGGCAAGAAGGTGGCGGTTGGGGGCCGAATCCCCCCTGTCGCCGGAAGGAAACTGAGTACCCGAGCAAAGCCGCCTGGGGGCTTTGCGATGACGGGAACGGCCACGGCTACCGGCAGGACTTTCGAGGTGGCGGTTCCGACCCTGCGGAGGGAG
>JAMCVM010000142.1 GCA_023475835.1 Bacillota bacterium
ACTGAGGGCGCAGGCCCTTGGGAGGCCCAGGCCATGCCGACAAGCTATTGCATTCCCCCGCTCTGAGTTTAAACTCAGAGCGGGCTTTTTTGCGTAATGTCGATCTGTTTTGATGATGGGTAGGCATTCTTCTAAATGCACCGGTCCCTAGCTTGGGATGCTGTCTTAGGGCTGCGGGGGAAAAATGCAAGGACAGACAGGACGCGGATACTACTGGTGAAAGAGCACGGTGGGGACGATGCCCATTTTCGCGCCCCCGATAGATACTTGACTTCCAACAGCTAACACTCTGTATATGGCATCCATAGGCAATGATCGTCCAATTTATGGTTCTCGATGGCTCACCGCGCCAAGGGTGGCCGACGGCCACCCGGTAAATCGGAAATGGATTCTGCAGGAAAGGGCATGGGGGCCTTTGCCCCGGCGCGAGACCATTACGGCCCATCCGGATCGCGTGAAATATCCGAGTGGCGGAACTCGCTACGTCAGCGAGATAAAGTAGGATTTACTATAGGTATGGACAATTGGAAGCCCCACCCTTTTGGTGGTGAGATAAGGCGGAATGCGGCCATGCATGCACGACTCACGATTGGGAGTATCGGTCACGATGGAATCGTCACCGTGGGCCCGATGACTCTCGAGCTAGAACCGCTCGAAGATACTGAGCGGATTGTCGATGAGGTAGAAACAAGGAGTCTGGCGTTGGAGGAAAGGGGCCACTCGCGTTCCAATGTTGTCAGGTTAAGGATGTTGAGAACGTTTATTTTGAAGAAAACATCATGGGTTTGACGTGAACAACCCCCGGTACAGGCTCAAAATCACACCCATCAGGAAGGCAGGAGCCTTGGGGCCCATTTTTCCCTTACCAATCGAACCCGACAGTCTCCTGCCATCCGTCTCAAGATACTCGGAAGCCTTCTACAACCCATAAGAGTACGGGGACAAAAATTCCTGCCGGGCCATCGGGAAACTAAGGGATGGCTTTACGCCATCCGTGAGAAACTTAGACTGGCTCTGCAGACGAAGTTGGTCCACGATTAAGAGGCTTTGCCTCCGGGATCCCCGAGGCGTGGTTTCCATGAACGTTATGTCGCCGTTTCCTGACCTCGATGAAAACACGCGACCACGGTGGGCGTTCATTCTAGGTAAGCACCGACTTGAACGATATGATGGCGAGGAGGCGATAGAATGAGGATTCTCGGGGAATAATAAAAAATCCCACTTGCTTCATCTGACTCTTGTTTTTTTCTTGTTCGTGATGTTATATAATCAAGTTGATAGTCAACAATAGTCAAAGTCAGGAGATGACCATGGCGAGACTGAGTGATGCGATTGAAAACTACTTGCGACAGCTCTTGGAGCTTTCCCCAGACGGTTATGTCGACATTCAGCGCTCCGCCTTAGCCGAACGCTTCGACTGTGTTCCATCGCAAATCACTTACGTGCTGGTGACGCGTTTTAGCCCCGATCGCGGCTACTTAGTCGAAGCTCGGCGGGGTGGTGGCGGAGGCATCCGTCTGGTTCAATTAGAGACAGGGTGGCAAGACCTCTATCAAGCGGCTGCCAGAAATGAGAGCATCGATCAGGAAAGGGCAGTGCAATTGCTAAAACGAGCGCAAGACGCCGGCCTTCTAACGAGGCGCGAATTAGGTCTGATGGAAGCTGCGCTTCGTCGCGAAGTGCTGGGGATCGATTTGCCCGAGCGTGATGCACTTCGAGGACGCCTCTTGAGGGCTATGTTGACCACTATTCTTCGTCCGGAAGGAGCGTACTGAGATGAGCCCAGGCAACCCGGTACCGCTATCGTGTCAGCGGTGTCAACGACGTCCGGCTTCCGTCCATTTTACTCGAGTGGTGAACGGCGAAAAGAGTGAGCGATATCTTTGTGAAGAATGTGCTCGGGAAGAGGGCGCGTATCATTTCATGCTCGATCCGCAACTGACGGTCCATAACGTGCTGGGCGGTCTTATTGGACAGGTTCCAGAAAGTTCGCACCAAGGGACCTCGAGCCAGGTCGTATGTCCCCACTGTGGGTACACCTATCAACGTTTTGCAGAGACTGGCCGGCTTGGTTGCGATCGCTGTTATGAGACATTTCGACCCCAACTGGATCCTCTAGTGCGCCGAATTCAGGGGGCGGTGACCCACCATGGGAAGATTCCCGGTCGCGCCGGGGCGCGGTTGAAGGTTCGGCAGCAAGTCGAGCACTTGAGGGATCAGTTGCATCAAGCGGTGGATGCCGAGGCATTCGAAGAGGCGGCTAAATTGCGAGACGAAATTCGTCGCTTGGAGGTTTCGTCCACGGAAGAATGACGAGCGTGGGCAGGACAGCGATTGCATCAGTTTGAATCATTGTGGGCGCGTTGATTTCACGTGACAAAGCACCATCGCCCACGACTCAAAATGGGCTTAAGGGAGGGACAGCCATGACCGCGTGGATGAAAAATGGCGGTCCGGATTCGGATATCGTCTTATCGTCGCGCGTACGTTTGGCTCGAAATTTAGCTCACACTCAATTTCCTCAAAGGCTTGAAGGCGACCAGGGCAAAGCGGTGATGAACCAAATCGCGCAGGCGGTGGAAACCCTAAAACCCGGTTGGCAGCTCCAGTGGCAGCCGCTCAGCGAAGTGAGCGCGATTGATCGGCAGGTCTTGGTTGAAAAACACCTAGCCAGTCCGGCCTTGGTGCAGGATCCCGTCCGTTTTGAGGGCGTGGTGATCGACCCGACGGAGACGGTCAGCCTGATGGTGAACGAAGAGGATCACTTGCGTCTGCAAGTGTTTTTGTCGGGGCTGCAGTTAAACGAAGCTTGGCAGTTAGCCAACCGCCTTGACGATGAGTTGGAAAGGGTTCTCGACTTTTCGTATGATGCCAACTTCGGCTATCTGACAGCTTGTCCGACCAATCTCGGTACGGGTCTTCGCGCATCAGTGATGGTTCATTTGCCGGCTCTGGTTCTTACTCGTCACGTGCCTCAACTCTTTACCGCGCTAGCCCAAATTGGGGTAGTCGTCCGTGGCCTGTATGGAGAAGGCAGCGACGTGGCGGGCAACATCTTCCAAATATCCAACCAAGTTTCTCTGGGCTTCAGTGAGGAAGAGTTCATTCATAATTTGACCGTCGTCGCCGAACAAATTGTCGGTCGCGAACGCAACGCGCGCTATTTGTTGACCCAAAGCCATGCGTTGGAGTTGGCAGATCGGGTCGGACGAGCCTGGGGGGTATTAACGCATGCCCGCATCATTTCGTCGGAAGAAGCGTTGCGATTGTTATCTGACGTGAAGTTAGGCGAGGACCTTGGACTGTTGACCGTGCCGGGAAAAGCGAGCTTTTCCGAATTGGCGTTGATGACTCGGTCGGGATATTTGATGAAAGAGGCGGGGCGAGAGTTGAGTCCAGGAGAACGGGATGAGCTTCGGGCCAGTATCTTGCAAAAAAACTTGCTGGCTCACGACGAGGGGGAACAATGATGTTTGGACAATTTACCGAAAAGGCACGACGCGTAGTGATTCACGCCCAAGAAGAGGCGCGCCGGTTGGGACATAACTTTGTGGGGACCGAGCATTTGCTCTTAGGGTTGATCCGCGAGCAAGATTCTCCGCCGTCCAAAGTGCTCCAGTCGATCGGCTTGGATTTGGATACGGTCAGAGCCGAAGTGTTGAAGGCCACTGGTCGTGGACCAGCCATAGGTCCCAATGAAGAGGTGGCCTTTACCCCCAGAGCCAAGAAGGTCGTTCTCGAGTTGGCGGGCGAAGAAGCACGGTCTTTAGGACATAACTATATCGGTCCGGAACACTTGCTCTTAGGGCTGATTCGCGAAGGTGAAGGCGTCGCCGCACAGGTACTGTTGGCTGCAGGAGCGGACCTCAACAAGGTTCGCCATCAGTTGGTGCAGGCTAGTGGCGGAGCCCAAGCTCAGGCTCAACCTGGAGTGGAAGCCCCCCAGCAGGTCAATACGCCCACGTTGGATCTTTATGGGCGAGATTTCACCCAGATGGCCCGCGATGGCAAACTCGATCCAGTGATTGGGCGAGACCAAGAGGCAGAACGGGTGATTCAAATCTTATCGCGCCGGACGAAAAACAACCCGGTGCTGATTGGCGAACCGGGGGTGGGCAAGACCGCGGTAGTGGAGGGATTGGCAGAACGGATTGTGGAACAGAAAGTGCCTGAGATCTTGAAAGATCGGCGAGTGGTGGCGCTTGACTTAGGAGCCATGTTGGCGGGATCCAAATACCGAGGAGAGTTCGAGGATCGTCTGAAGCGGGCGATGAACGAGATTCGCGAAGCTAAAAACGTGATTTTGTTCATCGACGAAATGCATACCATCGTTGGTGCCGGAGCGGCTGAAGGTGCCATTGATGCGGCCAATATTTTGAAGCCGGCATTGGCTCGAGGGGAGCTTCAGACGATTGGCGCCACCACGTTGGATGAATACCGGAAGTATGTGGAGCGGGATCCTGCCTTAGAACGGAGATTCCAGCCGATTATGGTCGAGGAGCCATCCGTAGAGGAAGCCGAGCAAATGTTGGAAGGACTCCGCGATCGATATGAAGCGCATCACCGCGTTCAGATTACTCAAGAGGCGATTCATGCGGCGGTGCAGTTGTCTGATCGGTATGTCTCGGATCGCTATCTGCCCGACAAGGCTATCGATCTCATTGATGAGGCGGCTTCGAGAGTGCGCTTGAAGAGCTACGTCGCGCCTCCCGATTTAAAGGAATTAGCGGACCGTTTGGATGACTTGCGCAAAGAGAAGGAAGCGGCGGTGCAGGCCCAAGAGTTTGAAAAAGCGGCCCAAATGCGCGATGAGGAACAACGTCTACGCGATGAGTTGGATCAAGAGACCCAAAAATGGCACAGTCGCCAGGGCGCGGATTCCATAACCGTAGGGGTCGACGATATTGCTCATATTGTGTCCTCGTGGACCGGAATTCCGGTGGAACGCATGCAGGGCGAGGAGTCGGAACGGCTTTTGCGTCTAGAAGGCGAACTGCATCAGCGGGTGGTGGGTCAGGACGAAGCGGTGGAAGCGGTAGCCCGAGCGATTCGTCGGGCCAGAGCGGGGCTGAAAAGCCCCAAACGCCCGATTGGTTCCTTTCTCTTTCTGGGACCCACCGGGGTGGGTAAGTCGGAACTGGCCAAGACATTGGCGGGAGCCCTTTTTGGCGACGAAGAAGCGATGATTACCATCGATATGACGGAGTACATGGAGCGCCATGCGGTTTCGCGGTTGGTCGGCGCACCTCCAGGATATGTCGGTTATGAAGAAGGCGGGCAGCTGACCGAAGCGGTTAGACGCCATCCGTATTCGGTGGTGCTCTTGGACGAGATTGAAAAGGCCCATCCCGAGGTCTTCAATATTTTGCTGCAAGTGTTGGAGGAGGGGCGGCTGACGGAGGCCAAGGGGCGAGCGGTGGACTTTCGCAATACGGTGATCATTATGACCTCGAACGTGGGTGCCGATGTGATTCGTCGACAAAGCACGATTGGGTTTCGTCCGGCCACCGAAGAGTCGCAATATCGGAACATGAAGGAACGGCTGATGGACGAAGTCAAACACACGTTTCGGCCAGAATTCATCAATCGCGTGGACGATATCATCGTCTTCCATGAACTGAATACGGATCAACTGGCCGATATTGTGGGTATCATGCTGGCAGACGTTAACCAGCGCGTGATTGAAGCCGGATTTCATGTCACGGTGAGCGAGGCGGCACGAAAAGTCATCGCCGAGGCCGGATTCGATCCCATTTTCGGCGCTCGGCCACTGAGGCGTGCTATTCAGCACCTCATCGAAGATCCTCTGGCGGAGAAGCTGTTGGCCGGAGCGTTCAAGGCTGGCGCGCACATCTTGGTGGATGAGCGCGAGGGCGCGCTGACCTTTGAGACCGTTCAGAGCGAAGCGTCGGAGGCACTCGACGCCAGTGAAGCGCACTGATGGCGAAAGACCGCGCACATACGCGCTATGTCTGTCAGGAGTGCGGTGCCGTCAGCCCGCGGTGGATGGGCCGCTGCCCTAGTTGCGAACGATTCAACACCATGGTGGAGGAACGAATCCAAGACCGAACGTCGAACCAATCAGCAGCCGCGAATACCGCTGGACGACCGCCGCTTGCAGTGAAAGAGGTGTCGGGTGAAAGGGTCGAGCGACTTAGGACAGGGATCGATGAAGTCGATCGGGTGTTGGGCGGGGGCATTGTCCCCGGAGGATTTATGCTCTTGGGCGGTGATCCCGGGATTGGCAAATCGACCCTGTTGCTTCAATTGGCGGGGAGCGTGGGTGCTAGTGAACCGGTGATTTATATTACGGCCGAGGAATCACTAGAGCAAATTAGGATTCGTGCCGAACGCTTAGGAGCGATGCCTAAAAATCTTTTCGTGATGGCAGAAGATCGGATTGAAGTGATTGAAGAAACCTTAGCTGATGCACGCTTCAAGCTTGCGATTGTCGATTCCTTGCAGACCGTGTATAACCCGGAAATGGAATCGGCGCCTGGCAGTGTGTCGCAGGTGCGTGAAGTGGCTAGTCGCTTGATGCGAGTGGCCAAGGCACATTTGCCCATCTTCTTAGTCGGACACGTGAACAAAGAAGGGTCGTTGCGGCCCGTGGCTTAGGGAAACCTCAGCCAATGTACTGAGCTGTATGCATGAATGGTTGGACACCCGCTGCGCGAGAGCCCAGTTGGGTCGACCGGATGTGCAGGAAACGGGGGGAACCTTGGATCCTCAGAGACAACACGCTCAGCTCCTCGGGTTATGGTCCCAGGGATCAAAGCTGGTGCGCCGGCTAGAGCATCGAGGATATGGCGAAACGCTGCAGCTGGAGTTGGTCGAGCGCTGGTGGAATATTGCCAGACAGCTGTCGGAACGAGGTCTGACCGCTTTAGTGTTGCCGCTCAGGCCCCCGGTCCTTTTGGTCGCGTATGGCTTCGGGAAAACACGATGGGTGACCTTAGTGGATCGTGCGGGCGTCGAATCGTTCGATCCGACTATTTATCATCATCTGCTGACGGTAGACTTTGGCGAAGGACCCGCGCTCGATTTGGACGCAGAGCGCTCGGTTCTATCCAACCAGTTGCTACTCAGACTTTCGGTCAAAACGCTGGCAACCATGGCGGAGCTTAGTGAGCGGCACAGTCGGCCAGTGACCGTAGAGGCCGTGCCTGATGCCTTGGTGGTGTTGGCGGCTTGGCATCATGTTCCCGAGTCGATGGCGCGGGTAGACGAAGAGGACTGGATCCCGGCAGCGACACTTTGGCGGCATCGTGGTCACGGCTTAGATCTCCACCGAGACTTGGTCGAGCGCTATCCCTTCCTCATTGCTCGCGGCGATGATGGTCGGCAACGATGGCTAGTAGGGAATAACCCAGGATGAAGACATTGTCCACATAGGCGCTTGCAGGTCCACGTGTGGTAGAACATCTGGTCGATGTCGTGCTCATGTTCGAAGGGGACCGGCAACATGTGTTGCGGGTACTCCGGGGCACGAAGAATCGCTTTGGTTCGACGAGTGAACTTGGATTATTTGCTATGGAAGGGGAAGGCTTGGTGCCGGTGCCAGATCCTTCGCGGGCCCTTTTAGCAGAACGGCCGACCTCGGCTACTGGATCCGTGGTCGTGGCTACGATAGAAGGCACGAGACCACTCTTGGTGGAAGTACAGGCTCTTTTAGTGCGGGCTTATGGGAGCCCACGGCGAGTCGTCTCGGGGATGGACCCCCAACGGGTGGCTTTGGTGTTGGCGGTCATGGAAAGACATCTGGGGTTTCGAGTCTCGGATATGGATGTCTACTTTAAGCTCACAGGCGGGGTCTCTGTGGAAGACCCCGCGTTAGATTTAGGCGTGGCTTTAGCGGCCGCTTCTAGTCTTAGCGGAGTGCCGGTGCCGGGGGATGTGGTCGTCTTGGGAGAAGTGGGGTTGACCGGTGAGATTCGACGGGTGGGCCGAGTCGTAGAGCGTTTGAATGAAGCGCTCCACCTAGGCTTTAGCCGAGCGTTGGTCCCGGTGTCAGCCGACTATTCCGTGCCGATGCGCATTGAAGGAGTTGCCCGTTTGGAGCAAGCGGTGCATAGTCTCGGGATGGGACCGGGCAATCGTCGACAGGATTCGAGGACGGACGATCGCCCGGGCCAATGACTCTTTTTGGCACCCAAGCAGAGTTTAGCTGCGGTCGCCTATGCGGCCGATGGCAGTCCCTCAGGAGTTGGAGTGGCGATTCAACGGCGCTCCAACTCCTTTCCTTTTATTGACACGATTTTTCACTTTTTTCGGACGCCTGATGATATGATAAGATCTCCGCAGGGGGTTACGAAGAAATTGGTTGAGCTATCCTAATTAAGTTATTTTATACCGTCCCCCTGGGAAGACTAAATACTGAATCGGTCGTTGGGCCGTTTGCTAGAGCATAAAGGGGGTGACGGTGTGGACAGGACTGTGCGGCAAGTATTGACGGCGGTCGGTGCGCTGCTCGGCCTATTTACCGTGTTTAGGAATCGGGGGTACCTGGAAGCTTGGCCGTTTCTGGCGTCGTTTGGTTCTCATCGCGTGGGTATCTTGTTGGCGGCCGTGGCGGGTATCGTTGTAGGCGGGCTCATCGGCCTAATCTTTGGGCCGGTTTTGGTTCGATGGATTAGTCTGCTTATTTCTTGGGCTGAAGGGCGCTTGCAAAGGACGCCCACTCAAGACCTCATGTCGGGCGCTATCGGTCTCATCGTTGGATTGGTGATTGCCTTCCTGATTGGAGTGCCTTTAGGGGCTCTGGGTGTACCGGGTGATTTAGCTCGGTTGGGGATCTCGATTCTCTGCGGCTATGTGGGACTCTTGGTGTCGGTTCGCAAGAAAGAGGAATTCCTAAGACCGCAAAGTTGGCTGGCTCGGGTGAAGCACCGGACCGGGGGCGACTCGAAACCCAAGATATTAGATACTTCGGTGATTATTGATGGGCGCATTGCTGACATCTGTGAAACCGGATTCTTAGAAGGACCCTTGGTGATTCCGGGATTTGTGTTAGAGGAGTTGCGCCACATTGCCGATTCTGCCGATGTCTTAAAGAGAAATCGCGGGAGGCGCGGCTTAGATATCCTAAATCGCATTCAGAAGGAACTCAACATGCCCGTTCAGGTCTATGAACGTGAAGTCGACCCCACCCTCGAAGTCGACTCGAAGCTTTTGAAATTGGCTAAACTGATGGACGGCAAAGTGGTGACTAACGATTTCAATCTGAACAAAGTGGCCGAGTTGCAAGGCGTCCCAGTCCTCAATATCAACGAATTGGCCAATGCGGTCAAGCCGGTGGTGTTGCCTGGAGAGGAAATGGTCGTGCATGTGATTAAAGACGGCAAAGAGTCAGGACAAGGCGTGGGCTATCTTGACGATGGCACCATGATCGTTGTGGATGGCGGCAGAAAATGCATCGGGCTGACGGTGACTGTGGTGGTGACTTCTGTATTGCAAACCGCTGCCGGACGGATGATCTTTGCTAAGTTGAAGCCCCAGAGCGCGGGCGTGGATGTGATTGAAGTGCGCTAAACGGATCCATCCACCGAAGACCGTACCAGCATAGAGGGGGCGGTCTTCGGTGGTTTGCATGCGCCCATGATATACTGCTATCAATGGGAGGGACGGCTATGTGGCCTCATCAGCGCTTAGAAGATCGAATTGTCGAGCGCCTGCTCCGCCGGATGGAACCTCAGCTCGAACAAGTGCTCAACGATTTTTTGACGACCACCGAAGGTCAGAAACTGGTGGTGGATGCTATTTCAGACTTTGTCGCAGATTTTACCGTAGTTCCTGCCGAGCAAAATGTTTTGAGCTTAGTCGAGGAAGTCATCTTGTCCTTAACTGAACGAATGGTCTCGCGTCCCCTGTTTCGTCAAGGATTGGAGCGGATTATACGCCAGACTTCTTAGTCATCGCGCGCCTCGACTGCGGAACCCCAAGAGAGTTGCCTCGCTTCAACCAGGTTTCGAACCTGGACGTAGGTCGCTTCGAGATAGGAATCGAGATCGCGATCGGTCGGCCACAGCGGGGGAATGCCCATGGTCCGAAGCAGGTGATTGGCGGGGTGAGAGGCGTCCGCGGTCGGTTGTTCCGGTAAGGGAGTCGTGGATTCCCAAAAGATGGAGGCATCGGTAGCCAGAGGCGATGGGGATTCGATGGTTGGTTCTAGGGCAAAGGGGGCGAGCCATTGTTCCAAGATCTGTCGCAGGCTCACGTCGTCTAGACCCAATAGTCGCAACAGAATGAGGGGCTGACGGGCGATTTCCTGACCGAATCGAGACCACAAGGCATACGTGTGTTTGCACCACCCGCGACTGGAACAAGTGCAGGTTACGGCGACCGTATGGGGATCGACGATGACGTGAATCTGAGCACGATCAAATGCGTGGATTAGTATCTCAGGACACTCTTCGGCCAAGAGTAACCCTAACACATAGGGAGGAAGTCCGCGGTGAAGCAACCTGGTGCGCCATTCGGACATGGAGGGGTACGGAACGGCAAATTGGGTATGAGCCGGGCGCACGCTTTTCCCCTCATGCACGCGAGCGCTGACGCGGCCGGGTTCGATGAGAAGGTTTTGTATCCAGGCTGGTTTACGCGAGCGGGACTGGGCTGGGGCTGGTGACGCTGTCTGCCAAGCTTCTGCCCATGCATTGAGTTCAGTCATTTTCGTCCTCCCCAGGGGTTTGCAGCAGCAGCAGTTGATGCAGGTCGTCGGTGGACAATTCGGTGATCCATGATTCTCCATTGCCCACGATGCGTTCTGCCAACAGGGTCTTCTGTTCAATCATGCGGTCGATGCGTTCTTCGACGGTTCCCACCGAGACAAACTTGTGCACGGTGACATTTTGGTGCTGCCCAATCCGAAACGCTCGGTCGGTGGCTTGATTTTCAACCGCTGGGTTCCACCAACGGTCATAATGGATCACGTGGCTGGCCGAGGTGAGATTGAGCCCCGTGCCGCCGGCGCGCAGCGACAAAATGAATAGCCGGGGGCCGTTTTCTTCGTTCTGAAACTGATCGACCATGATTTCGCGGTCCTTAGGTCTGACGCCGCCGTGCAAAAAGAGGGGGCGTTCTCCCCAACGCTCAAGAAGATACTTCTCTAAAATAAATCCCATTTCAGCAAATTGAGTAAATATGAGCGCTCGATGATTCTCTCCTAGGATTTCTTCTAAGAGTTCGTCTAAACGGGCCAGTTTGCCAGATCGCCCCTTAAGGACGGAATGGTCGTTCAAATAATGGGCGGGGTGATTCAATATTTGCTTTAGGTGGGTCAGCGTGGACAAAATCAGACCGCGTCGGTTGATGCCTTGGAGCCCGCCGATATCTTGCGCCATGGCGTCTAAAACCGCCTGATAAAGGGATGCTTGCTCCCGGGTGACGTGGCAAAACTCTTTGATTTCGATCTTATCGGGCAGGTCGTCGATAATCGAAGGGTCCGTTTTGAGACGACGTAATAAGAAGGGCTCAATTTGTTGTTGCAAGGGGTTTAAATCACTTTGGGAGGCCTCAGGATTATTTAAATTTCCAAATCGCCGTCGGAACCCTTCCTGGCTGCCGAGGAGGCCCGGGTTGAGAAATCGCATTAGCGCCCAGAGTTCTTCCAAGCGATTTTCTAGCGGGGTTCCGGTGAGGGCGATGCGGTAATCAGAGTGCAATCGACAAGCAATCTGCGACTGACGGGTACTAGCATTTTTAATATTTTGAGCTTCATCCAAAATGATTCCATACCAGTCTATGGCCAGGAGTTCATCGGCATCGGTGCGGAGTAGCGGGTAGCTGGTGACGAAAAGTCCGGTGTGCTTGGCGGCCAAGCCGAGATCTCGACCATGCAGCCGATCCGAGCCTTGGTGGATTTGCACCGGGAGCTTAGGGGTGAAGCGCTCAGCTTCGTGCTGCCAATTAGACACCACCGACGTAGGACAGACCAAGAGTACAGGTCGCCTGATCCCTTGCTGATAGTCTCGGTCGACTAAAGCTAAGGCTTGGATGGTTTTGCCGAGTCCCATGTCGTCGGCTAGGCAACAACCCAGACCAAAACGGTGCAAGAAGTCGAGCCACGATAGGCCGCGCAGTTGGTAAGGACGCAGTGTGCCCCGAAACGACGAGGATGGAGACACCGGTTCGATGGACTGGTGCTGAAGCAGGCGTTCGATCACTTCAGCCAGTGAGCCTTCTGGATGAATAGCGGCGGGCAAGGCATCGGGTTCTCCACCCCCCTCTGAACTAATTTGTCCTTCAATTCCCCAGCGGATTGCGGTTCCGGTGTCGACTTCGTCCGGCAAGGCCTGCAAGCGCTGGGCCCATCGGGCGACATCGTCAGATAGTTCGATCCATTGGCCGCGGAACTGAACGAGACGTTCCTGGCCTTGAGCCAAAAGCTGAAGGTCAGCCAGGCTCACCCGTTCTTCACCCAGAGCGATGGTCCAATCGACGTGGTTGACGTCTCCGATGCGAATCGAGGAGGACGAGGCGGGGGTGATGCGAGCCGCCAGGTTTAGGCGACGCTTTCGTCCCCGCCACCATGCCGGCAGGAAAATCGTAGCGCCTCCATGGCGCAGGCCAGGGGCATCGTGTTCTAGGAAGTGGAGCAAGCCGTCGGTGTCAAGATAAAAGCCGTGGGTCTGACCGCTGCCTAATGCCTTCGCTAGGTCGTCGGAATAATGAGCGGCCCAGTCCAAAAGTTGAGTCCAATCCGCCAAGGTGATTCCCGCAGTTAAAGGATCCATCGGTACGGAGGAAGTGGGGTCCGTGGATTCTACCAACAGGTGGACATACCAAGGCTTAACATGAGATTCGGAAAGGTTTTCGCTTTCTTCAATGCGAAAGCACATCCGATATCCGATGCTCATGCGGTGGGACGCGTCTTGTTCCCATTTCGCGAACCCGCGGGCGACGAGTTCAGCCAACGCCCGCGGTTCTATGCTCTCTCGCTCCTGAGCGGTGAGTCCTTTAAGCCAGGGCCCCAATGGACCGGGTAGTGCATTAGGCAGCGGTTGAGCGGCTTGCCGCACTAAAAGGTCGACGATGTCTTCCACCCATTGCCGCACCAAAGTGGCGGCGGCTAGCGAGGGCTGGGTCATTGCCCGGGCGACGTCGGGAAGGCACGCGCTTAAAGACTCTAGGTAGGCCGTGTAGGCAGTGGTCCACCAGACTTTCCAGACGGGGCGAAAGTAGCCCAAGCGATAGGTGAGTCCTGGGATATACGAACCTTCCAGCATCACGAGATGTGCAAATTGATAGGCTTCGG
The DNA here is from genome assembly GCA_023475835.1 of Bacillota bacterium. Lineage (GTDB taxonomy): Bacteria > Bacillota > Sulfobacillia > Sulfobacillales > Sulfobacillaceae > JAMCVM01. The sequence continues at coordinate 13,256 of JAMCVM010000142.1, forward strand.
CTAGGACCCGCAGTTCCGGACTGGCGACCACCTCGGCTAAACCTTCAGGGTGATGCTGACACCAGTCCATGAGGGCGGGTAACAGAGGCGCACGGAGAGCGAGCCCATGGATGGTCGTGGCCTCCAACCCATCACCACGGGTGGTGGGTAGCCAAATCTCGAGCGCTCGGGTTGAGTCCAAATCCTCGAGGTTGGGCAAAATTCGGCTAATTACGCTTTTTAATTCCACAGAAGTCGCTATGGCCAAGGGTTCGCGCCAGAGAGCACTGCCTGCCCAAATGAACCACTGGCCCCGATACCAGCCTGCATGCAGTATGGGCACGGTGTCTTCTTCCCCCCAATTGTGATTCAAGCTTTCAGGATGTCCCATCGCCGTCACAACGATTCTTCTTTACTTCGCGATTCGACGTCCATCGTCCTGCAAGGAGCAGGGAATCTTTAGCCGCGAAATAGGATCAAACCCGAACCCTGAAGAATCTACGTGCGGCCTAAATCGTAAAGACATCATGCAGTCCGATTAATTTCCGTTTAGCCAACGCCAGTCCGCGCAAGGAGAGGTCGTTGCTTAAAGCCACGGAACCGACGAACACGAAGGGCAAGGCATCCCTGTGGGAGTGTCGTCTAGGGCCCGCGCATTTCAGATCGACAAGATGCCGATCACCGTGCAGATGCGCACATGCAAGAGAAATCAGGAGCGAACGACGGGATGACCAAGGATCAGAGCTCGGGCCTAAGCGCGCGGGCAGCCCAGGAGTGGTGCATCGGGGATCTTAAGGACGCGTCTTCCCTCTCGGCCATTTCGTATCCTGGCCCCGGGGGCGTAGAAAAAGTTTGAGGCGCCGGCGAGCGTCGGCTCCGTTTGCTCGTCGCTCATCCCGCCCGACGATATCGACCTACGCTCCTTGGTACAATGGGAGGGAGAGGCATGAGCGGGTGCAGAGGGCCCGCGTCTCTTCGAATGAGAAATGGAGGGTTTCTATGGCGAAGGTTTGGTGGGTAGTGGTGGCGGCGGGCAGTTCGACCAGAATGGGAGCCCAAGGCTCTAAAATGTGGGCAGAAGTGGCAGGACAATCGGTCATGGCCTTCGTCTTAACCGCGATTGCACGATCAGAGTCATTCGAACGCGGGGTCGTGGTCGTGCGCCCGAGTGATGTGGAACCTACGAATCGCCTCTTGGCTGCCTTGGGAGGGAAAGGGACGTGGCTCGTGGAATTGGGCGGTCAAAGTCGAGCGGAGTCGGTTCGTTGTGGGCTGGAGGCCATCCTCCAAGAGGGTGCCATGGCCGACGATTTGGTCTTAATCCATGATGGGGCAAGACCGTTAGTGTCTCCGGATTTGGTGGCCCGAGTGATCCGAACGGCACTCAGGGATGGGGCTGCCATCCCTTTGATTAGTCTCGCGGACACCGTGAAACAGGTCAATGCCGAGGAACACCGGGTGATGGGAACCATTGACCGTGAACACCTGGGGTTGGCTCAGACGCCGCAGGGATTTCGACTGGGAGCGATTTTGGAGGCTCACCGGGCGCTTTCGCCGAGCGCCCGGGTAACGGACGATGCAGAAGTGATGGAAAAAAGTCATCATCGGGTATCTTATGTCATGGGCGAACCCACTAACCGCAAGATTACGACACCCGACGACCTGGTCTGGTTTCGTTGGTGGGTGTCCCTAGATTCGGAGCGAAGCAGGACAGGAGGATAGAATGCGGATTGGGCAGGGATTTGATGTACATGCGTTGGAGGAAGGAATTCCTTTAGTGCTGGGCGGAGTGACGATTGCGCACGACAAGGGCTTGAAAGGGGACAGCGATGGCGACGTACTTTGCCACGCCGTCATCGATGCCCTGTTGGGAGCCGCTCATCTGGGCGATATGGGCACTTGGTTTCGCTCGGATGACCCGATGGTGTCGGGTGCCCGTTCTTTAGGACTTTTGGAGAGGGCGTGGCTCTTGGTGCAAGAACGCGGTTTTGCCTTGGTCAATCTTGACGTGACCGTAGTTACGGAAGTCCCTCGCCTGGCCGATGTGCGAGGGCAGATGGAAGCCAATTTAGCCAGGGCGCTGACTGTCGCAGCGTCTCAGATCTCAGTCAAGGCGAAAACCACGGACCAATTAGGATTTTTGGGTCGGCGCGAGGGTATGGCTGCATTGGCCATTGTGCTGCTAGAAGAGCGCATCATCCATGCCGGAGGTATTGCACGACCCCCTGGCTGATTGCGGCCCCAAGGGCTCGCTGATAGGCTCCACTGCTGAGACGGATGGCATCGTGGCGGTTGGTTAAAAAGCCCAGTTCGATCGTCGTGGCGGGAACCTTCATTTCTAACAGCACTAACTGCCGGATGGTGCGGATTTGAGGAGCCCGTCCAAATGTCCGGGCAAATGCGTGAGCGACGTCACTGGCTAATTGATGCGACGATTCACGTCCGGCGACATAATACATAATGGGACCGGCCACGGTGCCCGTGGGTTCGCTGTTGCTGTGAATCGAGAGGAACAAGGTGGCTCCAAGATGATGGGCCATCCAGGATCGAAAGTGTAAATCGTCGATCACAATAAATCGTCTCGCCTGAAGTGCAGGTCGATCACTCTGGCGAGTGAGGGCCACGGCTATCCCGTGGGTTTGCAAATCGTGGGCAGCGACAAAGGAAACCGCTAAATTGATCGATTTTTCTTGGATGCCGCTGGCCGAGATCGCTCCAGGATCGACGCCGCCGTGACCAGGGTCGATCACCACCAGAGGTCGGCCGGAGGCTGCGGTCACCGCGGCAGGAGGTTCCCTCCGAACCAATCCATAGCTGATGAGCAGTAGAAACAATCCTAGCCAAGCCAACGTTCTAGGCACCATCCACGCCCCCCATCGTCGCTATGAGGATATGTGGGGCGTGGCCAGAACATGACTCTTAGGGAGAAGCATTGGCTAGCGGAGAGTATCGAAAAACCTAGGGTGGTGGCGCGTGATGGCCATAACGATTGTCACTAGGGAGCAAGTCATGAAAAAACAAGCGAGCGCCATATCATACGGTCGACAAAATCTAGCAGACGCTCGCAAGGCAACGAATGCTGTGGCTCTTGGCGGTCGATCGAACGGTCAGCCGAAAAATCCTGAGCTAGCCCAAAAAGAACTTTACCGCATTAGGAATTACGGCTGCCCAAATCGCGACTAAAGCTAATCCCCCCAAAAGAGCACTCAATATTTTGTGGGATCGGTCATCGGATCGCATAGAACTACCTCCCCGAATATCTCTCACCTCTAGCTTACATCAGATGCGCTCCTGCCTCAGGAAACCCTTTCGACGGGTTTCGAGCCTTAGGGGGTCGCTGATTTGGGCGCTTGGTATCCGAAAGGCCACGCATAGCCACTGCCAAAAATCGAATCAAATGATGTGACTGCGGTGGGGTCTTTGACCTTGAAGTACTGGTCATAAATGGCTCTTGCTACATATCCCGAATAGGCTCCCCAGTTGCCGTTGTCGATATACACATAGATCAAAATACTAGGATGGGGCATGGGGCCTTCGGTCAAGAAAAAGGCGTTGTTATACGGGCCAGCCTTCTGCGCAGTACCGGTCTTGGATGCCAACGGCAACGGGAATCCGGCAAGGGTAGGATAGCCCGTACCCGAGGTGCCTGTGCCCGCAATGTCAGGATCTTGAGCCGATAACTCCATGCCCTTATGAACTGTGTTAATAATCCAACTGGGTACGCCCAATTTACCTTGAACCACGGGGTTGATTTTCTTAATCAGTTTGCCCGAGGCGCTGGTGATCGATGAGACCAATTCCGGTTTATAAAGCGTTCCCCCATTGGCGATGGCGGAATAGGCGCGTACCAAAGCAATCATGGTGTATTGAGAGATCCCCTGGCCGATGACCGTGTTTAGGTTCCAGCCCACCGTCCATGCCGCATGTTCTTGTTGCTTCAGATGCGCGGGCGTGGGGATAATCGACTTGGATTCACCAGGGAGATCAATACCAGTTAAGGTGTTGACTAGGAATTTTCTCAACCAGTGGTCCATAATGTGAATACCCATACGGTAGCCTAGAGTATAGAAAAAGGTATCATCCGACAGGCCGATGGCTTGTTCGATGTTCAGCCAACCGAACGCTGATGGATATTCCCAGCTATGAAAACTAGGGATCAACGGGAAGTACCCCGGATCATAAATTTTGGCGGTCGGCGTGATCTTCTTGGAGGCGAGCGCGGCAACGGCCATGAGCGGTTTAAACGTCGATCCAGGTGCGACCAAGGCTTGGATGGGAATAATGCTCAGCGGGTCGTTGGGATTATTGACTAAAGACGGGTAATATTTGTCGCGCTCCGTAGGATTGTTGGGCACCAAGTCCTGTGGGTTGTAGGAAGGGTAACTGGCCATGGCTAAAATCTGACCGTTGTTCGGATCGATGGCAATCACGCCGCCAGAATTGGCCTGAGGAGAATAGCCAATCACGCCCGGCCTATGCATGGCTTTAATGGTATAGGCCAACGCCTTTTGAGCGGTTTCTTCTAAGCGCCAATTGATGGTGAGATGAACGGTGTCCCCGGGTTTAGGTACGACTTGCCCGTATAATTTGACCAGTTCCCCTAAGCTATTGACCTCGGCGTACTCGCCCCCCGAACTTCCTACGAGATACTTTTGGTATTCTTCTTCCAGGCCCGAACTGCCGGTGGTAGTGTCCAAGGTTTGGGAACTCACGTAACCGATAATGTTTCCCATCATCGAGCCGTAAGGATAGTAGCGTTCCGCGACTGGTTGGATGCGGATGTTGGGTAGAGTGCCAATATTTTCGTCGATCACCGTCATCTCTTTGGGGGTCAGATTCGAGGTGATAGGAACCGGATCATAAGGCGAAAGGACTTTGGCTTCACTCGCGAGCTGCTGAGTGATGAACGATGGGGAGACGGAAAGCATACCGGCTAACGCCTGCACTTCGGATGCTGGCATGGGCGCACCTGGGTTCAGGTAATAAAGCGTCCACGACGGTTCGGAGGTGGCGATCGTGACCCCGTTAGAAGTGACGATATTGCCTCGCGGAGCCGGAATAGGCAATTTCCGCAAATAGTCGGCGCGTCCTTGGGACGCATAGTAACTCCCGTTTTTTACTTGCAAAGACCAAAGCCTTACTCCGACGACCCCAAAGGTTGCTGTGACACCAAGGACTAGCGCCAAAGCGCGTTTTTCAAAGGATTTCATGACGATAACTCCGTTCTGGGGAACCATGGGCCGACGAGGTGAAACCTATAGCCTAGTTTAACAAATTCTTGGGTGAAGACGAAGCGAAATCTATGCCGGATCGTCGTTAAATCCTAGACAGCCAAGAGAAATCTGCGCTTGGTTCCGATTTTTGGTAAGACTGAAGTGATTCGGCCAGACTAGCCCAAAGAGGCAACGTCAGAGAGGGTCTTTAGGGGATTCGTACCATTTGAGCCAGGGGCTGGCCAATAGTCAATCGTTTCAGCCCGGTCGATTAGTTTCAGGATGGACAGGAGGCTTGACCGGTAGGACCGGAGACTTCAGGAAATCAGAGGCTGTAAATACGGTGTGCTTGGCTGCGCAGCTTGACGTTCGCTAGCGAGGTTCGCTACGATGAGAGAAAATGGTAGGTCTTTACAAACATCGGCAAAGAAAGCAAGGAGCACTGATGATCAGAGTCTACAATACTTTGACCCATAATAAGGAGCCGTTGGTGCCTCAGATCGAAGGCCGGGTTTCGGTTTACGTCTGCGGAGTGACGCCCTATGATCAAGCTCACATTGGTCATGCCCGCCCGGCTGTCATTTGGGACGTGATTAAACGGCATTTGGAGCGACGAGGCTACGTGGTTTTCCATGTTCAGAACTTTACGGATATCGACGATAAAATGATTGTCCGAGCACGCGAACGCGGAGAGTCAGTGAGTGCCTTGGCGGAGCGCAATATGAAGCGATACCTTACGGAGATGAGGCTGCTCGGGGTTGAACCGCCGCATGCATATCCTCGAGTGACAGAGAATATGAAAGACATTGTGCGCTATATTGACGACTTGATCGATAAAGGGTTTGCCTACGCTACGGATACCGGCGACGTGTATTTCGATGTCAGTAAAAAACCGGATTACGGGAAACTTTCAAGACGTTCTGTAGCGACTGAGGAAACAGGGCATCGAGCGCCAGAAGCGGCCGGTAAACAAAGCACCGAGGACTTCGCTTTATGGAAAGCGCAGCGGCCGGGAGAACCCGTCTGGCTGAGCCCCTGGGGCCGCGGGCGTCCGGGGTGGCACATTGAATGTTCCGCGATGTCCGAACAGTATCTCGGGCCCAGCATTGATTTGCATGGTGGAGGCATCGATTTAGTTTTCCCTCACCACGAAAACGAGATTGCGCAAACGGAAGCTCACCTGGGAAAAGTAATATCGACGATTTTCGTGCACAATGGTCTGGTGACTATTGCCGACGTGAAGATGTCCAAGTCACAGGGGAATGGTATTACTTTGGAATCGCTGTTGGGGCGATGGGATCCTGCGGTGTTGCGTACCTATTTACTGAGTGTTCATTACCGAAGCCCTTTGGCATTTGACGAGGGGCGCCTTGCGGAGTGGCAAAAGGCCTTGGAGCGTGTGTGGGCGGTTCAGAGTAGGGTTTTGGACTTGGAGCCACCGAGTGGGTGGCCCCACGATCCTTGGGTTGCGGAATTGCTTAATTTTGAGGAAGCGTTCTTACAGGCGCTTGACGATGACTTTAACACGCCCAAGGCCTTAGCGTTAATCTTTGACATGGTGCGAAAGGCCCGGCCAGTTATCGATCAAGGAGGGGCTGAGGGCGAAGCGGCAGGGTATCTGACCGGGAAGAATCTTCGGCTGGCTGACCGGATTTTAGGCTTTCTTCGCCATGAGCTCACAAGTACTGGCAATAACAACGAAAACGCTCAGACGACCGTGCTGACCCAATTGGTTGAGGCTCGTCAACGGGCCCGTTCTGAGAAAGATTACGACAGAGCTGATATGATTCGTCAGGCTCTGGGGGAGATAGGTTGGGGGCTGGAAGATACGCCCGCGGGCCCGCGCTTAGTGGCTCAGCCAAGGCGAGATGGGGAACCCTTAAAACCCACCCTTTGATTTGCGAATACGCTGAACGTCAAGACATTCTGAGGAGGCTTTTAATGCCGCGCTCACATCACTCCGGCAATCACAGTACGGATCTTCGCAAATCCCGAGAGTTCCGCCAGACAAGAAGAGAGCACCGATCGGGCGGCGACGATACCGCCGAAGACCGCAGTCTTAATTTGGTCATGGGGAGGCACCCGGTTTTGGAGGCGCTTCGCCAAGGGAGGCCGATGGCTAAGATTTGGCTGCTGCCCGGACCCCGAGAAGGCAGCTTGAGAGAAATCTGTGGCTTAGCCGAGGCTCGTCATATACCGGTTCGCGAAACTCCGCGGGCAAAGCTGGATGTGTTGACCGAAAATCTGGGCGGAAATCACCAAGGTGTGGTGGCAGAGGTCGCTCGGCACCCTACGTTATCGCTCGAGGCATTATTGCAGCAGGTCGAAGCAACGGTCGATCCCATGCTATTGATTTTGGATGGAATACAAGACCCCCACAATCTAGGAGCTATCTTGCGAGTGGCGGAGGCGGCGGGCATACAGGGGGTGGTCATTCCTGAACGAGGGTCGGTTGGGTTGACCGCAGTGGTCGACAAAGTATCGGCGGGTGCTGCGGAATATGTCCCTGTGGCTCGGGTCGCCAATTTAGTCAATGCTATCGACACGTTAAAACGGTTGCAATTCTTTATTTTCGCCGCTGATTCTAAGGCTGACACAGATTACACCGCAACCAATTGGCAAGGTCGGGTAGGTTTAGTGATTGGCGGAGAAGGTAAAGGAGTGCGTCCGTTAGTTCAAGCGCACTGCGATGGACTAATCAAGATTCCGATGGCCGGCCATATCCAATCACTAAACGCGTCCACCGCGGCCGCGGTGGTTGCATTTGAAATGGTGCGTCAACGCCATGGCCAAGCTTTGAATAAACTCTAGAAAGTTTCTTCGGTTAATAGAGGCTCCTGGAGGGTTTGCTTGCCATTTTTTCATGGTTTTGGACGCCCTCGAAAAATCTAAGTATTGACGCGGATTTGCGGGCTTGACTATAATGAGCCATAGTCATTACGGTCAACTAACCCTTTGGGGGCTATATGGTATACGAGGTACTTGGTTAGGGTGGGGAATAAGTCGTTTTTTGCGCTTTCTGACGAGGCATGGGATGGAGGTGATGCGGGTGAGTATGGATCCCCGCGGCACGGCTTACGATTTTGAGGTGATGTTGGATGAAGAAATTGTCGAAGGGGCTCGCGACGGGAGTGGCGAGGCCTTGGAGTATTTGATCAACAAATACAAGAACTTTGTCCGTGCCAAGGCGCGATCATACTTTTTGATCGGAGCCGATCGTGAGGATATTATTCAGGAAGGCATGATCGGTCTTTATAAAGCGATTCGCGACTTTCGAAGCGACAAACTCGCTTCCTTCCGAGCATTTGCAGAGCTTTGTATAACTCGCCAAATTATCACTGCTATCAAGACGGCCACCCGGCAAAAGCATATTCCGTTGAACTCATATATTTCGTTGAATAAGCCGATTTACGAAGAGGATTCGGAGCGAACGTTGTTGGACGTGATTTCTAATGCTCGGGTTTCAGACCCGGAAGAGATGGTCATCAACCGGGAAGAACTGGGAGATATTGAAGAAAAGATGGGAGAAATCTTGTCCGATCTTGAGTGGAAGGTTTTGATGGCCTATCTGGACGGCAGGTCCTACCAAGAGATTGCCATCGATCTTAAACGACATGTGAAATCCATCGATAACGCTTTGCAACGAGTCAAGCGAAAGCTGGAACGTTATTTGGATGGTCGTATGTTGCCTGTATTTAGTGCCAGTGGCCAAGTGTACGAAATGGGCGATTAGGTAGTTTGCAGGAGAGGTGGGTTGCCCCCCGCTTGCATTGTTATGAACCGAGGGGTACCCTGGTTGATATGCTGACGTAGCTCAATTGGCAGAGTAGCTGATTTGTAATCAGCCGGTTGTCGGTTCAAGTCCGACCGTCAGCTCCACACAAACCCCGCACCCGGTAAGGGATGCGGGGTTTTCCTTTGCCTTCCATCATGGGCCAAAACCCGATCCGTCACCACGCTGGCCCTGAGCGGAGACCACGCCAGACTATTTCAGATCACGAAAGGCAATTCGTTGGGTCGGTGCGCGAGAAGATGACGGGGGTTGCGGAGTTCTTTTAGGCAGGAAGGACCGAGGTAAGGTGACGGATTTGAGATCCGTCACCTGGCGCGTCCTGACATGCTGTTCACCCGCCGATTCATCTGCACAGTAATCCATCTTCATCGGACTACTACGCTACGGAGAGACAGCCAACTCTCGAATCAAGGCAGCGAGGATCGCTTGCTTCCGCATGGGTACGCGCTCCCACTCAGGCCGCAGAGCCTCCCAGGTGAGGCCTGACGCCGCCTGGCGCAAGGCCACTACGTCGACCAAGTAGGCTAAATCCTCGGACTTGTAACGCCGGGGCCGGGTGGGACTAGGCAAGGGAGCGCAGTAAAGCACGCCAGGTGCCGGCCAGGAGTTCCGGGGGGCAGGAGCTAAGGTAGATTGGGAACACAAGGTTTGACTGAGCAGCTTGTCTTCGGTGCCCACTAGCACGAGCCACGCGAGGCCGGGGTGGGCAGCCACGGAGGTCGTGCCCACCGGGGGTTGTGTTTGATCAATAGAAAATGGCTCATCCGCACTTTTGATGTGACTTCTCTGGAATTGTCGAATCACCGCGATGGGCGGCGAATATTGCGGACGATAGAGACGCCTAGGACACAGGAATTTTTCCCTTCGGTCACGAAAAACGAATGTTCTTCCAGTTTGTGGAAAAGGAGGCTTGTCCTATGTCTGACCTACGGATTCCTCAAGAGGCTCCCCCAGAGATGGAGTTCCTGCACCTTGCGTGGGATCGGAAGGCCAAATGGGGTGCGTGTTGGCTCATGGCCGTAACGCCCGCTCGACCTTGCCCAACCTGTGGCACACTCTCCGACTGTTTTGACTAACTCCTTTTGTCTATGGTTTGGCTAAGTCTGTAGTCATCAGGTCTAGTCTAATTCCGAGGTTGCACTGGTGATCGGGGAACGCGCCCAATGGTATTCCCAGCATTCGCTGATTGGCGTAGGCAGTGGGTTTTCGGGGTGCGTCAATCAGCGAATCCCAGCCCTTTGGGCTGATCTCGACTTTACGTCTGACCCTGGTCAGGGGGGTATCTGATGGCACGAGAGTTAGTGGAAGTGATGACAAAACCAGTTAGCGCCAACATCCGACAGAGTCCATACCCGCTATGTGCCCAACCCGACGAACTCCCTGTCGGGGATCGCCGGCTGCGCTTTTTCGTGGTTGCGCCCCGGTTTTGGTGCGACCAGCCGGAATGTGACCCACAGATCTTTTGTGAACGCCTAGAGTGGGTGCCTGCCTATGGGCGACGAACGCTCGCCCTCGCGCAGTGGATTATCGATTGGGCGCTCATTACGAGTGCCGAAGAAGCGGCCGAAACGGCCGCTCGTCATGGGGTCGTCGTCAGTGGCGACACGATATTACGCATGATCCGAGCCTTGCCCGATCCACCCCAGGAGCCCCCAAAGGTCGTCGGTATCGACGACTGGGCCTTGCGCAAGGGCCATCGCTACGCCACGGTGATCGTGGATTTGGAACGACGACAGATCATCGAGTGTTTGCCCGATCGTTCCGTGGAGACCGTGACCAAGTGGTAAAAAGCCCATCCGAGTGTCGAAGTGGTGAGTCGCGATCGCGCCGAAGTCAGTTCGCCGTCGACGCAGGAGACGGCCGAAGTGGCTCCGAGCCATATCCTTCGGACCCAGCGCTATACCGAGATTCAAGCCCGACGGCAACGTGGCGAGTCCATCAGCCACATTGCCAAAGACCTGGCCCTCGATCGCAAAACGGTCCATAAATATGCGACCGCCCCCACCTGCCCATCGCCGACGCCTAGCCATCGAGGTTCCTCCCTGCTGGATCCCTATATCCCTCAGTTACAGACCTTATGGGAGCAAGGCAAACGGAATGTAGAGGCCCTATGGGCGGCCGCCCAAGCGGCCGGCTACCCCGGTAGCCGCGTGACCGTGCAGCGCTGGGTGACGCGCCACCGTCGACATCCCAGCGTGGATTCGCCCCCCCGCCGACCGAAGCCCAGGCAAGTCGCGGCCTGGTATCTGAGCCGATGGGATCACTTAACTCGAACGACTACGAGGCCCTTGAGTCTGATCTTGACCGATCCCGAATGCCAACGGGTCTACACACTCACCCATCCACTACACACCATCATCCGATACCGCCGCAGTGAGGCACTCACGACGTGGCTGGCCGCCGCGGAAGCAACCAAGATCCCCGAACTGGTGCGGTTTGCGGCGGGCATTCGCCATGACGAACAGGCGGTGCGTAACGGATGCATGGTCATCTGGAGTCAAGGGATCGTAGAAGGATTCAACAACCAAATCAAGCGTTTAAAACGCATCATGTATGGACGGGCTCGCTTTGATCTTTTACGGAAACGTATTCTATTGAGCTGATGGACCCCGTCGAATAGGTCACCATCGCTGCGAATGTGGCCATCCGTCGTCGGCAGCTTCGCTCTGTCCCAATCGCTATCTGACCACGAACATCGCGGCCATGACCACCCGTGGCGGTGGCCATCGCGGTGATTCGACAATTCCAGAGAAGTCACATCCAAAGTGCGGATGAGCCATTTCTATTTGACCATAGACATCCATCGTGGCCTTCATGGTCCCGACAACCAGGCGGGCACTTTGCTATGCTCTCAAGGCATAGACCATTGGACCACACTACCACTACCGGCTCGAACATCTCCCGTTCCGACGCCAAAGCCCAATAGGCGCAATTGCAAGACAAATACTTTGACGGAACCTTGGTTTTTCATGTCTGGGGGTGCCCCAAAAGTGGGCCATAAGCGTCTCCTATGAGCCAACAGATGAACGTAAGATACTCTATTAGGAGGATTCTGTTCAGGAATAATTTACCAATTACAGGACTGCGTAGATTTAAGATCGTTACGACCGGGTATATATGTGATCAGAGGTGTTTTGCCTCCTGAACGACCATGATGACGCGCAAGGGTTTTTCGAGTTCCTGGAACAGACGGTCGCGCGGTTTCCGGGCGAAACGGTTGTCATGATTCTCGATAAGGCCAAGATTCACCACGCGAAACTCCTCCAACCGTTGCTCACCGAACATCGCGACGACTTGACATTGGTGGTCTTTGCATCCCTATAGCCCCCAAATGCATCCCATGGAAACCTTTTGGGGCTGGCTCAAGCGGTCCGTCATCGCCAACGTCTTCTTGCACTCGGTGGCAGCTATCCGACGCGTGGTCCACGTGTTTATCGCGATGGTGAACGCCGCGCCAGAAAATCCTCGAGAGCGCCGGTGCATGGCCTATAACCAGAGCCTTGGAGTCGAGTTTTTCGGATTTCCTCGTGATTGTCGCTCCCGTTTGGGAGGGGCTATCGGCACATCCCCAAGGGTCCAGCAGGGAGCCCGATGGCTCCGCTTCGACTCCAAAGTGGCCACCATCCGCCAAGGGGCGGCGTTAAAAGAACGGGTTGAACGGATCGAAAATCGTTCCGTTTGCTCTATACCCCGAACATTCGCATGTTACGGTCCCCAAAACTCTCAATCTTTAATGCCGAGCATACAACTATATATTCGGCACTAAAAAATTGAAACGCACTCCTTGATGAACAAAGCTAAGGCACTCAAACCTGTTCGGCACCAGTATCAGATTGTTATACTGCGCGCGGGTCAAAGTTTTCGTTTTTCGGAGAAGGCTATCGTGTTGAAAAACCATTGTGCAGCAAGGTGTTGAAACGCCCACAGCCTCGGCGTTAAACTATTAAATGTGATCCGCGCGCAGTATAATGCTGGGTATATAAGTCGAAAGATCGGTAAGACGATAAGTTTTGTTTAAAGCAAGCCTTTCTTCTCGGTTCCCCAAAGCGAGCGTGCGATCTTTCAGAGATGCAGCGCCATAGTCATTGAAGCAATCCGGCTTGCGGGTCCAATTACAGACAAGACCAACCTGGCTAGTCCATAACATGAAGGCCCAAGGCATCCGAGACCCGCCTCAGGGTAAAGGTAAGGACCGCACCGATGACAATCCATGCGTCACCGAGCTCTGACTCGACGGCCGTCCCTTTCGGTATTCCTCCATGCTCGCCGCCTATGCCATTAAATCCGACCTTGTCTAGAAATGTGGTGCATCCGTTCTTTTCGAACCGCCGTCAGAAGGTTCTGGTAGATGCATGGGCACCATGCCAATCACCACGTCAGTACGCTTCTTAAGGGCATTAGCAATTGCGGTGCCCAAGCGGTTATGCAGCAGCATGCTGCCAACGCTGTCGGGAACCACCTCGGGTACGAGAACAAAGATGCGTTGGTTCGAATGACGATCTACGCTGTTGATAAAACGGAGTAGAGGTCTTACCACGGACTGGAACTGAGATTTTAGCACAACCAGACGGACCGGAGGATTCCAAATTTTCCATTGCGCTTCCAAGCTTTTGCGAAGTTGGTTGTCGTCCTCGTTCGGGGATTCCAGAATCACAACCACCGCGATCACCTCTTCACTTATCGATAAGGCGTGATTAAGTGCGCGGCGGGTCAATTCGGTCAATTCAGGCGACACCGGAACAATGACAATGGGTTTGGGGAACGGGCTTACTGAATTGGGAAGGTCGCCCACATGAAGTCGGCGACCAGCGCGATCATAATATCGATGAATCCGTCCAAAAATAAAAATAATGGCTGGTACGGCCAACACCACTACCCAGGCACCTTCGACAAACTTGGTGATGACAAACAGCATGGTGGCTAGGCCGGTGGCGAAAGCACCGGCTAGATTGAGCGTGGCGCGGAATCTCCAGCCGGAAGGCTTGGTTTTTCGCCAATGAACGACCATGCCGAATTGGGACAGAGTGAATCCTGTAAAGACACCGATGGCGAACATCGGAATCAAAGCTTGGGTGTTGCCGTCCACAGCGACCAAGAGGATAGCTGAGGCAATTGCTAAGACCCAGATGCCCCGTTCAAATACCAGTCGATCACCGCGAATAGCAAAGGAGCGAGGGAGATAGCGGTCGCGGGCTAACAAACTGGCCAACACCGGAAGTCCGCCGAAAGAAGTGTTGGCGGCCAAACCGAGTACGACGGTGATGGCCAGCGAGACCACAAAAAATGCCCAACTCCTGCCTACCGCGCCTACCATAACCTTACTCAACAAGGTGGTGCTGCCGCCTGGGAGTGCCCCAAAACGCACGGTCAGTAATGCAATCCCGAGCAGCATGGTTCCAAGCAGCGCACCCAAGAGCCACTCGGTGCGTTTGGCTCTGACCTGCCGTGGCTCACGAAAGAGAGGAACCCCGTTGGCTATGGCCTCCACTCCGGTCAGTGCCGTACACCCAGCGGCGAATGCTGTCAATAGGAAAAACCAGCTGACATGAGGCGCTGCCGCTGGAACCGCATGGAGGGCATGGGCAGGGTGGATGAACCCCCAAGCCAAAATGGATAGTAGTCCGACCACGAAAACCATGGTGGGAAATAAAAACGCACGCGCACTTTCCCCCGCGCCCCTTAGATTGAGAAAGGTAACGATGGCCAGGAGGCCAAGACACATGGGTAACGTCCATGGCAGCAACGACGGAAAGGTCGAAGTCAGAGCGCCAATTCCTGCCGCGATCGAAATAGACACCGTCAAGATATAGTCGACGATCAAGGCTGCGGCAGCCAGTTTGCTAGCGCCCACTCCCAAGTTGTCTTTGGAAACAGCATAGGCACCGCCGCCTTGGGGGTATGCATCAATGACCTGGCTGTACGATAACACCAAGATGGCTAATAACCCAATGATGGCCAAGGAGATCGGTAGCAAATAATGAATCCCGGCAGCGCCCACAGTAATCAGCACCAAGGCGATCGCTTCGGGACCATAAGCTACCGAAGTCAGCGCATCTAAAGAGAGTGCCGCTAAACCTTCTGAAGTCCCGATCTCCTCTGATTCCGATTCGCTCGCCTTGAGCGGCCTTCCGACTAATAAATGCCACATATCCATGTATAAAGTGTACCATGATCGGGCTTCGAATTCTGATTTGCCGCGGCCTCAAAATTTCCTCAGCGCACCGTGATCATGATTTCCCGGGCCATTCTCAGGCAACCTTTGGCGACCCCCTGCCCCGGTTAGGGTTCTTAGCCACTCATGGTCTTGGCCGAGTGATCGGCCAAAGAAGGTTCAACGGGCCCTCGTCCTGTCAGTCAGCAAGCAAGCATCAAATAATACACATCTAGCCATTAGGTGGTCCGTCAGCGATGGTCTTCTTGCCTTGACCAATCAAGGGGAGTAGTAGGCTCGGGACCTTGCGATTTTCCCGGAGATGACCTCGGCCTTTATCCAGTGCGGTCACCGTGTTTCCGCAAATTCACGCGGTTCATGCCTTGGTCCGAAACGCGGCCAGGGCATCCATGAAAGAAGGCAGGTATTTCTCGCGGTACCAGGGAGATGCAGCGAATTGGCTCGCTCGGGTCATCCGGCCGATGCTCCATGCGGGCTATTGGCAATGCTTTCCCGGATGACACCGTTTTGCGTGGCTGTCCATCGGCGATCTCGCTACAGTAACCTTGGATTCATTTCAAGGAGGTGGCAGACGATGGCAAGAC
>JAMCVM010000121.1 GCA_023475835.1 Bacillota bacterium
AATATCAGATTCTTGTAATCTGCGCGTCCCAAAAAGATGTGGGTAACGTTTAGCTTTAAAAGGGGAGGCGGGGAGGCCGGCCAACCGCAAGAAAAATCTCAGGTCTCTTATTGACAACGCCACCAATTTTTTGACCGAGACCTCGAACCCCTTGCAAGGCAAGGGGTGGCAATAGCATGCTTCAGAGCTGCAGATAAACACGAGCTTCTGGGTCGGCCGGCCGATGCTGGCCCTTGGCTGGGAAGTTTAGCAGACCCTTGTCAGCCGCTATCCCTTGCGAGGATAGGGGCAATCATTTAATGAATATGGCTGAGAATCCCATGATCCTGACTCTCGAGCAAATTGCTCAGAAAGATCACGCCACCATAGCTAAAGGATCGTTCCGAAGGATTTCTAGATGATGAGATATGGAAGTTTTAAGAAACGAGGTTCTTTCCGGCGCGTTGACGACCTCAAGGCATTGGCAGGAACCTTGGCCGTGGCAACGATTCTAGAAACTTCGTGACACTTGCAGGATTGATGGGTTTTGCTCGCCGTGCCTGAACATCCTGGTGTTGTGGGGGAGTGTCGGAAATTCCATTAATTTTTCAGATTTATAATTGACAACGATTGCAGAATGTCTTAGGGTCAATCCTGATCCGTTGGTTGTCCTTGGTTGAAGGATGGCTTGAACGGCTCGTAGATGAGGTAAGGGGTGGATGGGGATGGGAATGGGGTTAACGTTTACGAACGATAAATTGCGTCGGAGAATTGATCAGTTGCAATCGTTTCGCTATCGCGATGTGCGGTCGATAGAACCATGGTCCTTTGGCCTAGATGAAGCAGGAGCGGTTGGCACTCGTCCGCCAGCGGACGGGGAGATGATAACCGTGCATTTGGGAGAAGGCTGGAGTGGCCGCGATCTGTATGCCTGGCTCTCATCCACCGTAACAATTCCTCGGGAATGGGCCGATAAGACGATCGTGGGCATTTTTGACTTTGGCAAAACTGGCGGTGGTGGAACGTCAGGGTTTGAGTCTCTTTTGTACTGTAACGGAGCGCCATTTCAAGGCGTCGACAGCAATCACAACGAAGTGTTCTTACCCAATGAGACGCCGGGGCAGTCTCTGGATCTGACCTTTCGACTGTGGTCCGGTCTCGAAGGCGGAGGGCGGCCTACCGTTCAAGAATTTCGGTTGAGTCAAGCCGACGTGGCTTGGTTAGATGAACGCGTGGATGACTTGTATTATTCTGCGCGAGCGATGCTCGAGACTTTCAATGCGCTAGGCGAAGCAAACCCAGATGCGTTGTCCATCATGGACGCCTTGGATAGGGCGTTTAGACAGATCGATTGGTCGCAACCGGGATCGGAGAGCTTTTATCAAAGCGCCTATCGCGCGCAGGAAATTCTGAACCATGAAGTCGAGACGTTTGACAAACACAGTTCGATTACGGTGTATGCGGTCGGCCACACTCACATTGACGTTGCATGGTTGTGGCGTCTGAAGCACACGCGCGAAAAGGCGGCACGTTCGTTTGCCACCGTCTTTCGAATGATGGAGCGCTTTCCTGAGTATCAGTTTTTGCAATCACAACCTCAACTGTACGACTATCTGAAAACCGATTACCCCGACCTTTATGAGCAACTTGTCGAACGGGTGCGTGACGGTCGGTGGGAGCCCGAGGGCGCGATGTGGCTTGAGGCGGATACAAATCTGCCGTCTGGCGAGTCCTTGGTCCGTCAAATTCTGTTTGGGACACGGTTTTTTGCCAAAGAATTTGGCACGACTTGTCATTACCTCTGGTTACCTGATGTGTTTGGGTATACTTGGGCGTTACCTCAAATTCTTAAGAATGCCGGCATAGAAACCTTTTCCACCACCAAAATTAGCTGGAACGAATTTAATCGCATGCCTCATGACACGTTCTTATGGCGTGGCATGGACGGCAGCGAAGTCCTGACCCATTTTCTGACCACACCAGACAAGCGCCATTGGGATAACCCCGACGTGTGGTTTGCCACCTACAACGGGGAATTGATGGCTGGCACCGTCCTAGGGACATGGCGGGCCTATCAAGACAAATCCTTGAATCGCGACCTGCTCGTGGCCTACGGATATGGCGACGGCGGTGGAGGCGTTAATCGGGAAATGCTGGAGATGCGCCGTCGGCTCGATCGCCTGCCGGGGTTGCCTTATGTGAAAACCGGACGGGCCGATGAGTACTTTGACCAGTTGCATCGAAACCTCGAAGAACAGGGCAAGCCGATTCCGGTCTGGGACGGTGAACTGTACCTGGAATTGCATCGAGGGACGTATACCAGCCAGGCCTACCAAAAACGGATGAACCGAAAACTGGAACTGGCATATCGCGACGGCGAGTGGCTGAACGTCGTCGCGAGCCTCATCACGGGCAGCAGTGCTGATGGGAATCACCAACGACTCAACCAAGGATGGAAAATTATTCTTCGCAACCAATTTCACGATATTATTCCCGGATCGTCGATTCATGAGGTGTATGAAGATAGCCGAGTAGAATATCAAGAGGCCTTAGAGTTGGTCGAGGGCGTATGGAAGGATAGCGCGGCTCGATTGTTTGGAGCGAGCGCGCCGACCACCGAATTTAGGGTACTGAATTCCGCGACCTGGGAACGTTCAGCGGTGGTTCCCCTTCCGGTCAAGGCTTTGTCTGGCAGATTTTTAGACCGCGATGGGAAGGTGTTGGATGCCGAGCGTGTCGACGATCGACACTGGCTGGTGTTAAGTCCCGAGGTCCCTGGGTTGGGGTGGACGACGGTTCGGTTTGATCCAGAGTCCCCGGGCGCTTCTGATACGTCACCGTCGGATTTCTTTCAAGTCTCTCAGCACGGCGTCGTGACCCCGGATTACCAACTCGAGTGGGACGCTACCGGCCAGTGGACGCGTCTCTTCGACCGAAGGCTGGAACGCGAGGTGTTAGCCGAAGGCGAACACGGCAATGTGTTTGAGGTGTTTGAGGACAAACCGATTAATAGCGATGCCTGGGACATCGACGTGTATTATCAAGAAAAGCGAAGACTCGTCGACGACTTGGAATCCGTGGAAACCCTAAACGTGGGCCCGATAGCCGCCGTGGTGCGTTTTACCTGGAAATATGACCATTCTCGCATCGTTCAAGATCTGACGTTTTATCGCCATAGTCCACGGATCGATGCGGTGACCGAAGTGGACTGGCACGAGCAGCAGCAACTCCTCAAGGTAGCCTTCCCGGTAGCGATTCGTGCTACCCGAGCAACCTACGACATCCAGTTTGGTAATATCGAGCGACCTACACATTCCAACACCAGTTGGGACCAAGCCAAATTTGAGGTGGTCGGCCACCAGTGGGCGGACTTGTCGGAGACGGGATATGGGCTGAGTCTGGCCAGTGATTGCAAGTACGGCTATTCCATTAAAGATCACACCATGAGGCTTTCCTTGATTAAGTCGGCGATTAACCCAGATTACTTGGCAGACCAGGGTAAGCATCTGTTTACCTATGCCTTGTTGCCGCATGCCGGAACCTGGATGGAAGCCAATACGGTGGCCCAAGCCTGGGACTTAAATAGTCCGTTGAGAGCGGAAGCAGCGACCGCGGGGCCTAAGACGTTTCAGTTGCTGAAAACGAGTGCGGCCCACGTCCAAATCGATGCCGTGAAACGTGCAGAAGATAGTCCACGGACGGTGGTGCGTTTGCATGAGTTTACCGGACAGCGAGGGACGGTTCAGTGTGACAGCGATCTCGAGATCCAGTCGTGGCAGTGTTGCAACGTCTTGGAAAGCCCCATCGGCGAGGTGTATTCAGGGCCCATCGAATTTTCGATTGCGCCTTATGAAATTAAGACCTTGTTAATCGAGTGGAAGGCCTAGGAGTCATAACGCAGGAACTGAAGGAGAGGGCATTGGCGGGAGGCAGTCGCGGGCCCTCCCCGTGGGCTGAGAATGGTTGAACGCTTCTTCCGAACGGCTGAAAGTGAGTCGAAAACTTAGTCAAGATAAGAGGGGTCAGCCATGGATGGTTCCGCGATTTGCGGCAGTATCAGTCTGGCGGTCACACCGTTTTTGGACCACGGTGCGATCGACTGGAACGCGTTTGACCCTCTCATGGACTTTCATGCTTCGGCAGGATCCGGTGGATTTTTTGCTTTGGGTGGCACCAGCGAGATGAATGGGTGGACTTTGGATGAATGGGTACAGGGGGCAAGGCTTTGCGTTTTACGTCGAGGAACGAGGTCGGTTGTGGCCTGCGGAAATGGGAGTATGGACGAGCGTGTGCATCCCGATGAGGTCCGTGCCATGGTGGATATTGGCGTGGATAGCTTCGTTTTGGCTCGACCCCCAAGGATGAGAGTGCCTGGCTTCGATCTGTGGCATCGCTTATCGAAGGCGTAGACGTCCCCGTATTCCCGTATTATTGTATGAAGGGCCAGAACCCAACGCCGACCCTAGTTCCCCGGCTTTGTACCTGAAGAGGGTGGAAACCCTGAATGTGTATGGTCTTAAAGATACTTCAGGCCATCTCTCGGTCATTTCCGAACGCCGTGGTGCCGGGCCCGGAGCGGGAGCACCCTTTCCTATGCCTGTAGCCACCTGAGTGGTAGATATTCGAGATCTTGCCGAGAACGCAGGAAGTTCTGGCCGATTGGGGCCCAACTCGGAGGCGTTGCGTCTGATGAATCCCGAACGGCTGACCCCAAGAGTTCGAGCCCTGGCTGGAAGACCAACACGGGGTTCAGGTGCGAATTCAGGAGCAGCGAGGGGCGGATTCGGCAACCTGGACGACCAAAATGGAGAGATCGGGCGCCAAAGATTCGACCCTGATGCCTCGAAATGTCGACGAACGAGGGGGTTTTGGTTCGTTGGCCTGTTGCCGAAGACGGATGGACCGTGCCCATGACTCGTCCCAACGACTTGAATTTGCTATAGGATAGCGCGACGATTAGGCTGAGTCATCGTGGTCGCCCAGGAGCACGGACCGGGAGCATACGGCACCCGCTGCGGGATGGTTAACACACGTTAACATAAGGGCGCAGTGACTATCGCGTCTGCGGAGGGACCTAATCGGCATTAAAGAAACGGGGGTATCGAGGAGTGGAAGATGACGCGCGCGCGACGCTAGAACCCCGAACGGTCACGTTGTCAGACGTGGCGCAAAAGGCTGGGGTGTCCATATCGACGGCATCGCGCGTAGTCAACGAGAGAGCAGTGGTCAGTGAAGCAAAACGCGAGCGGGTCTTGGCGGTGGTGCAGGAACTCGGCTACGTGGCCAATTCGTTGGCCCGGAGTTTTCGACTGGGAGAAACGCGAACCGTTGGGGTGTTGGTGCCCGAAGCGACGGACCCGTATTTCATGCACATGATCCGGGGCATTGAAGATGTCTTGGTGCCTGAAGGCTATGCCTTGTTGATCGCCAGTAGTCATCATCAGCCGGACCTGGAGGTGCGCTACTGTCAAATGTTGGCCGAACGCCGAATGGATGGGGCCATCTTGGTGCTGATTAGTCAGACGCTGCCGCGATTGGATCGCTGGTTTGCGGCATCGACTCCCATCGTACTGGCCGATACCTTGTCCAACGATGCCATTCACGATTGTGTGCTCGATGACAATCGCCATGGGATCAATTTGTTGGTGGATCTGTTGTCGAACTTGGGACATCAAAGCCTCGGCTTGGTCGTCGGATCCTCGGACATTATTGCTGGCCGAGAGCGGGAAACGGCATTTCGCGAGCGCTGCGCCCACGGGAATCTCCGACCGTTGATTTGGCGCGGTGACTATTCTGAGGCATTCGGGGAATCCGTGGCGGACGCGGTGGTTCGCAGTGAAGCGACGGCGGTGATTGGAGCGAATAGTCAGATTAGTGTGGGGCTGCTGACGGGATTGCAAAGACGGCACACTGCCATTCCCGCGGAATTATCGTTCGCCAGTTATGGCGATGTCGCCAATGCGGAACTACTCACGGTGCCGCCTTGTGTCGTTCGTCAGCCAGCGGTTGAGACCGGTCGAGAAGCCGCCCACCGCTTATTGCATCACACCCGCGATAGATCGCAAGAAAAGCCGTCGGTGGTGTTGAGATTACGGCCGGAACTGGTCATGCGAAGTTCCGTGGGACCTCCAGCCAAATAGCGTTAGGCCGCTCCTCACGCACGACGAAGGGGGGTGAGGGCGGGCTCATTACAGGCAAAGAGGTAGCTAGGTTTGTCAGAAGAGGGGGATGTGCAATGGCACGCATGGGTTTGCAACTCTATACGCTTCGGGATCAAACGGAAAGTTTTCCGGAGTTGCTGCGCAAAGTACGCGCAATTGGGTTACGAAGGGGTGGAGTTTGCTGGGTATGGTGGAGAACCTCCCGAGGCGCTGCGGGCCCTAGGAGACGAGCTCCACTTGAAATTGGTGTCGAGCCATGTCGGCTTTGAAACCCTGCGCGACAATCGCGGACCGGCGTTGGACCTGGCCAACCAATTGGGGTTGTAACAGTTTGCGTTGAAGTTATCTAAACGTGCTCGTATAATATTAATATGAGCAAGATGACAACTGTAGCCGAAACGGCAAAATTTCTGGGGGTATCGAAGTCCACGCTCCGCCGATGGGAACGTGAAGGACGGCTATTGCCGGTCGAACGGACCGCTGGTGGCCAAAGACGGTACGACCTGGCCAAACTCCGACCCAACGCTTTTCACACCGGACCAGTGGCTCGAACGACCATTGCTTATGCTCGGGTATCCAGCCACGACCAGAAAGCGGAT
>JAMCVM010000227.1:0-2870 GCA_023475835.1 Bacillota bacterium
AGTACCCGAGCAAAGCCGCCTGGGGGCTTTGCGATGACGGGAACGGCCACGGCTACCGGCAGGACTTTCGAGGTGGCGGTTCCGACCCTGCGGAGGGGTGCCGGAGACGGCTAGGAGCAAAACTGTGGCTTCCGAAAGAGCGAACAATTCCAGACGTGTTCAGGAATGTGCAGATCTAGGAGATTTATGCATGGGTCTGTGTAAATATGCTTAAGCACGTTATAGCGGTTTAGCTGAGTCCAAGCGTATTTCAAAGAAGGGAGAAGCGGGAATGGGGGTGGCTGAAGGCAGCCCGTGTGCTCCCCGCCCGCGTCACTAGATGAAATCTCGCCTGTTGTGGATGCCGCTTTTCCGATGGAGCGACGCTCCCATGGAGGCGTCGTGGAGGCTTATATTAGCCGAGCGCTTCCGCATGGCTCGATCGAACCGAGCCCACGTCCTCTATGATCTGGAGGACACGAAAGATTTTCCCGTGACAGCCTCATTCCCCTCGCTGGGGTCGACTACGCGGATGCCTGGAGTCCGGGGCTGGGCCAGTTGGCAATCGCTGGCGACTTTCTCGGAAGCATACGATCTCGAAATCTCCATTCCCGACCAGCCCGGCCAGTGGCTTCGCTTACAATCGCTAATGGCTGAGGCCGGACTGCAAAGGATCATGATGCAGCGTCTGCCCGGTCAGAGTTTAAGTGCTTTGGGCCATGCCGCCGCCCTAGTGCCCGATCTGGATTCTGGGCAGAGGATCTGGATCGACGGCCTCAGTTGGGGCTGGGACGCCGCCTATTGGGCTCTCAGTTTGCATCCGAATTGGCACCTTTACGGCACCTTGGATATCCCTTTTGCCTCCACCTTAGCCGCCGCTGTGGGCCGTTCCTTGAGCGTAGTCGATGTAAGCGGAGCATCGCCGAAACCCATCGTGGCCCCGCCGTGGTTTGGCCGAACCCCTCCGCAACGAGCGAAATTTCGAGGCGATCCGGCGCCGACTATCTGGCTCTAACCCGTCGTTAACAAGGCGATTTGGCGAATGACGGTGCCGGGTGGCAGCCCGAGACGAAACGATGGGCCAAATCTTCCGGTGGCGGTATCAAACCAATAGCCTTGGCCCGCTCCGCCAAGAAAAAGACACCATGGCCCTTGGTTTTGGACTACGCTGAGAGTGGTCGGCATCGGCCCCGGCCAAGCGCTGATGCGCTGAAAATCGAAACGGTCATGTTTCAGCGGAACCACGCCAAAAGCACCAAATCCCCATATCTTCGAGGAATCGGTCACCCCGAGCACTGCCCGCCGGGGGTTGGTGGTGGTGATGCGCCGAATGCGATCTAGACTGAGCCAGGCCCAGCCAAAGCGACTTTGGCCTTGACTGTAAGCGACGAGTCCCTGGTTCCCTCGATACCCCATCCAAAATGAGGCTGCGACCCCCCTCAATACTTTTGACGCCTTGGCTCCGTCATCGCCATACCATACGACGCGATTGGGATCAATCACACTCACATCAGGGCCATCCCTACCTTGCCATATCGTGGCAATGCCCTCGGGAACCGATCCCACGCGGTAATCGCTGTGGTCCCTGCCAAACCGCACCAACTGGAGTCTTCCCCCGGTCACATCGGCCTGAATCCCGAACAACGAGGAACCCGACCATCCCAGCGACGTCACCGTGGCCCCGTCGGGAACCTTCATTTGGCCCACCATTCGATGGTTCTGTCCCCACACCACCTTCGTCCCCACGGTCGCTTGCCAAGACGAGCCGCGGCTCACCAAGGCATTAATTTGACCCACCAGGCCCAAGCGGCCGAGCGCCAAGGGAACCCTGATGGGCCTGCCTCCACGAACGCCAAATTGGGCCACAAATGCGTTTTCCGCACGGGCTTGGGGTTGGCCATACAGCGCTACCAACCCCGAGGGTTGGCTGACTTCAGTCGACGGAGTCCCTGCTCCAACGACAACCAGCGACAAACTCAGAAAAAAAAGACCCCAAGGTAGTTTCCCTTGGGGCGGAGGTGAGCCTGGATGTTTGATCACGAACTCAACAATTCCTTGACGCGTTGAGAAACGGCCCCTCCGTCGGCCCTGCCTCGAATCTTCGGTGCTAGCCATCCCATCACTTTACCGATACCCGCCGCACCACTGGCGCCAGTTTCCGCAATCGCTTGCCGGATCAGGTCGGTCAATTCTTCTTCGGAGAAGGGTTGAGGCAAATACTCGGACAGTACACGAATCTCCTGTTGAGCCTTTTGCACCAGATCGTCTCGACCAGCACGCTCGAATTCACCCAGCACTTCCCGTCGTTCTTTGACTTCCCGAGCAATGATGCCCAAAACGTCACTATCATCTACGGACGTGCGTTCTCTGCGTGTCTCTGCCTCGATAATTGCTGCTTTCACCCCACGGATCACATTCAAACGCACTGGATCGCGTGCGCGCATAGCATCTTTAAGATCTTGGTTGAGACGGTCAATCAAAGACACGATTAATCCCCCATTTTGCCCACTCACTCACCGCTTGGTACTCTTTTTACGAGCAGCCTCCGACTTCTTCTTGCGCCGAACGCTAGGCTTTTCGTAATGTTCGCGACGGCGTGCCTCCGCCAATACGCCCGCCTTTTGAATTTGGCGCTTAAAGCGGCGCAGGGCACTGTCCAGGCTTTCATTCTTGCCAACCTTGACCTCTGACATTTTTCTCCCTCCCCTCTCCCGAACGGGTCGGGGTGACCTTCTTACTATTATATGGCCGGGTCGGAAATCGTGTCAAACGGCACCCCTACCAGGGCAAGGTCCCGTCAAAGTCCTGCAACCCCCTGTAATTTCGCCATTTTTTAAGGGAGTGGACATTTTCCGATCGATCGGTTATAGTGAACCTCTATCAGGAAAATT
>JAMCVM010000227.1:2880-28984 GCA_023475835.1 Bacillota bacterium
ACCATTGGACCTCACCACCACTACCGGCTCGAACATTTCCCATTCCGACGCCAAAGCTCAATAGACGCAATTGCAAGACAAATACTTTGACGGGACCTTGCCTACCAGGGACGGTAGAGGTGCCCGTATTTGGTCACACATTCCTTGCATAGGGTGCTCTCGAGAAAACCACTAGACAGGGACGGCATCTCTTTTTTCACCACTGGCTTGTGACAAATATCGCAAAATTTCAGCTCGATCAGTTTGCCCACGTGCGCCCCTCCTCGCACCCTAGCATCACCGAATCGAAAACCGACCACTCTAGCAGTCTCCACCAATCATGGAAGCTAACCATGGCTCCCACTGGCCAAAAATTGCAAAAGCAGCGCGCCAAACACGCCGGCGTTTTCGGCACGGTAAATCTGAGGGCCAAGGCGTACGGGAGAAAACCCTTGGGCCAGCAATACCTCCCGCTCGGCCGGGCTTATCCCGCCTTCCGGGCCGGTCACGGTCTTCACCGACCGATCGAAAAAAAAGTCGTGCCACCAATCCCTGAGTGCCATCCCGTTCGGATCCCACACGATCCCCAACTGGTCAGGGGCGAGGGCCAATCCTTCTGCTCCGTCTTTTAACGAAAAAAACTCGGGCAGGTGATTGCGCCGAGATTGTTCACTGGCTTCCTTAGCGATGGCCCGCCACCGCAACCACTTGTTTTCCGACACGCTCCGCACTACGCTGCGCTCGCTGACCCAGGGTTCAAATGCCCTAATGCCAACCTCCGTTCCCTTTTCCACCACTTCGGCCAGCAGGTCGTGTTTGATCAAAGCGGGACAGAGAGTAATCTCCATCAAACGACTTTCCACCTTGGCTATGCTCTCCTTGACGGTCAAAACACGCCCATCTTGAGCCAACACCGCCCGAAACAAGCCTAGTCCCTCTACCAATGCCTCAATTGCTTCACCGCTTTGAAGACGCATCACCGGTCCCAAGTAATGCGCCTCCGCCGCATCGAGGATGATGCGTCCGGCCGCCAAACGCTCCGCCGAGAAAGCCATGCGAATCATTGGGTCACCCGGAGGGTGGCCCACCCGTCGGCTAATCGATATTG
The DNA here is from genome assembly GCA_023475835.1 of Bacillota bacterium. Lineage (GTDB taxonomy): Bacteria > Bacillota > Sulfobacillia > Sulfobacillales > Sulfobacillaceae > JAMCVM01. Next base: position 3,968 of record JAMCVM010000227.1, read on the forward strand.
CGCTACGTGACAGCCCGACGCATCGATTACGGTCTCAATGTCCCCGAGCGCATCTTCCAAAATCCCGGAAAGGATGGCATATCCGGCAAGACGGGCCTGGACCTTCGGCCATAGCGGAATAATCAATTCACGAATTAAGTTCATCAAAATAATCTGATAGCCGCCGTGGTCCTCAAGATCATCGAAAGTCCCCGCAATCACCCGTATCCGAGACTGCATTCCGTTCAATTCGATGTTATGGGTCAAGGCCCGAACTGCCACCGGATCCGGTTCCACCGCGTCTACCGAAAATGCCCCCAGTTTGGCCGCCGCCAAAGCCAAGATCCCAGAACCCGAACCTAAATCCAGCACACGGGGCTTAGCCGCCCCGTGTTCAATCAGAAGATCTAAGCACGAGCGCGTGGTAGCATGCGTTCCCGTGCCAAACGCCATTCCCGGGTCCAAGCGCACCATTTTATCGGCGGCAAAGGGCGCACCCACTATCCATGCAGGCACGATGGCATAGCCCTCTCGGAGCGCGATCGGTTGATAAAAAGCCTTCCAGGCGTGTTCCCAATCCTGGCTGGCCACATCGTTCAACTCCAACTGCCAGCCTTTTTTGATCACCATCGCCCTTAATTCTTGCTCAATCCCCGCCCACGATTCATCCTGGGGAAAATATGCGGTCACATGAGGCGCCTCTGAAGGTTGCCACGGGCCGTCGGCAAATAACGGAGTAACCGCCAGCCCATCCTCCCACTGCACTCCGGCTACTCCGAATTCCATCAACCACGCCGCCGCCGCTTCCAATTCATGCTGGGCTGCCCGAATACATACCGCCCAATAGCGTTCCGGGGTGGCAGGATGATTACCTTCCCAGGGCATCTTTGACCTTCTTCAGGATTCCCCGGTCATCTCCGTGACAAGGCTCATGACGCAATTCTGCCCATTGTCGCAACAATTCGCGCTCCTTAGGAGAAATCGAGGTTGGCACCGACACGGTGACTTGGACGTGCAAATCGCCCTTCACCGAAGGGCTGCCCAAGCGGGGCAATCCCAAGCGGGGGACCCGAAACACCGTGCCCGGTTGTGTTCCCGGCGGAATATGAATCGTTTCCCGGGCACCGATTCCCTCCACTTCCAAGTCCGCGCCCAAAGTCGCTTGCGCAAAACCCAGTGCGGCATCCACCATCAAATCCTGCCCCTGACGGCGAAATCGAGCATGCGGCTTGACATGAATCATCACCATGAGGTCACCGTTGGGACCTCCCCGTTGGCCTGCGCCCCCTTCGTTGGGCACTCGCAGTCTAGTCCCATCATCGACTCCCGGAGGGATAGTGATAGTCAGCCGCTTTTCAACCCGCACCTGACCCCGTCCCCGACACTCTTTGCAGGGGGTGGTCACGGTCTTGCCCGTGCCCCGACAACGCGCACAAGTCTCGACTTGGCGAATTCTTCCTAAAAGGCTGTCGCGAATATGCTGCACTTGGCCTGTTCCGTGACACTGGGCACAGGTTTCGATACGGGTGCCAGGCTCAGCCTCGTTACCATGACACCGCGGACAAATTTCGTCACGAACTAAGCGCACTTCTCGGTCGACCCCGGTCATGACATCTTCCAGGTCAATGGTCACATCTTGCCGCAAATCAGGCCCTCGCTCAGGACCCGGTCGACCCCCGGCGCCGCCTTGGCCGCCAAAAAACATGTCGAAAATATCGTTGAACCCGCCGAATCCAGCAAAATCCCCCTGGCCAAAGCCAGCGCCTTGCGCTTGATCGCCAAACTGATCATATTGCGCCCTCTTTTGAGGATCGCTCAAGATTTCATAGGCGCCATTAATCTCTTTAAACTGTTCTTCCGCCTGAGGATTTCCCTGGTTGGCGTCGGGATGATGTTTCCGTGCCAGTTGCCGGAAGGCCCGCTTGATTTCCTCGCTGGAGGCGTCGCGGGACACCCCCAAAACCTCATATAAATCTCGTTTGGCCACTCCCGTCCCTCCCTTGTCAAGTCCTTCGGCTATGCCTCAAAATCAGCGTGCTCGTCTCCCGATTCGTCCAAAGGTTCCTCGACGGCGACTTCAGGCCCGGTCGACACCTTCACCAGCGCCGCTCTCAAAATCCGTTCCCGCCACCGAAATCCCTTCTGCAATTCTTCCGCCACCACGCCATCAGCGAATTCACTTGGGGCTTGCTGAATCGCCTCATGCAGACGAGGATCAAATTTCTCGCCCACGGTGGCAATGACTTCTACACCCAAACGTTCCAGGGCTTCGTTGAAGCCCTTCAGGGTCATCTCCACACCCACGCGCCACGCCTTGGCATCACCTTCGGTGGGCATAAAACGCACCGCGCGCTCTAAATTGTCGTAAACGGGCAAGAGTGCACTCAATAGTTTTCCAATAGTTTGGGCCTCGGCTTCTACCCGTTCACGATCGACGCGACGCCTAAAGTTTTCAAAGTCCGCTTGCAGTCGAACCAGTTGATCATAACGATTAGCCGCCAGCCCTTCCCAGTCGGTGTTTACCGCCGTCTCTACCGACGGCTCCACCTCCTCCTCTTCGACTACTTCGGTGAAAGGCTCGTCTACCCCATCGGGTTGTTTTTGTTGATCCTCGGTCATCGTTGATTCCTTGCCCCCTTAAATCTTTTCGCGATTGCTCAAGCCCATTCTAACGCTCTCGACAGTTCCTCCGAAACCGTTTCCAACACCGCGATCACCCGACCGTAGTGCATACGCCGCGGGCCCAATACCAAGACCCGGCCCACCACCTTGCGGCCGACTCGATAAGCTGCCGTGACCACACTACAATCCTGAATATCCAGCGAAGGCAACTCAGCCCCAATCATCACCTCAATGCCCACGGGAGACCGTCCGCTGACTAGGCGATCGATTTCCGCTTCCTTTTCGAAGAACCCGAGCACTCGTGCCAATCTATCGACGTCTCGAAACTCAGGATAATTGAGCATGTTCCGGGTCCCTGAGACGGCCACCCGCTCCTCGTCATCAGCCACTTCAATCAGACGCTGCACCATCTCTTCCCAGAACTGTCGATGGCGCATCAGATCGCCCTTGAGCCGACGCCAGATTGCATTCTCCAAGTCCCTCACCGCCACTCCGTGCAGGCCGCGGCTCAGTTCTGCCGCCATTGCCGCCAAGTCACTACCCAAAAGTTCGGTCGGCACTGCGATGGTCTGACTTTCAATCAGTCCGGAATCCATTCGCAGCACCAACACCGCGAGTCCCGGCCGCATCGGCACCAAACTCAACTCCATTAAACGCGCATCACTGACTCTGGGTGCTATGACTAACGTAGGATACGCGGTGATGTCAGACACCAGCTTGGCCGTCTGGTGCATAAACCAGGTCAGTTCCCGCACTCGAGCGCGATAGCTATCTTGAATCCACTGAATCAGCGACCGATCTAAGCCAGGCCGCTCCAGCAATTGGTCCACGTAATAGCGATAGCCCTTATCGGAAGGTACTCGTCCCGAAGAGGTATGCGGATGTTCCAAATACCCCTCGACTTCCAAGTCCGCCATCTCGTTGCGAATGGTGGCTGGGCTCACGCCGAGTTGGTATTTACGCGAAAGAGTGCGCGAACCCACCGGCTCCCCGGTGTTCACGTAGTCCTCCACTAAGAGTTCCAGCACGCGTTGCTTGCGCCCATCCATACTTGTCACCTCGCAATTAGCACTCTGAGAAGACGAGTGCTAATTCTTGTAACCTTGAGACTATCATCAGGAAATTCCTTCTGTCAAGAGAGTGCCCTGACACCAACCCGCCCCAGGTCGTTCGTTGACCGAATGAAAGGCAGGCCATCCTCTCCAAACCGACCTACCAGCCCTTAGAACCGCTCCACGCGCCGCGGCCCAAAAAGGCAACGAACAGATCCGATTTCAGCGCTTGCTAAAAGATCCCTTCGCCCTCTATCATATCGCTCTCTCGGGCCTTTGGGAACGTCACCACCAGCGGACACGAAGCAAAGTCCACTCATTTTAGGACATGGTCATCTTTCCAAATTCGCTCGCCGCAGACTCGAGGCTAACGGAGAAACCGGCGGCATCACGGCGGCATCGATGAGCGCGGCCATCACTTGATTGGCGAGGTCCAATCCCCGCGGCTGAAGCCAGATCCGATCGGTGTTCCAAGCCAGGAGCCCATTTTGATTCAAGTTCAGCCACACCGGAAGAAACGCTTCGATGGGATCTTGGCCAAACCGATCATAGAAGCGACTTCGACTAAAGCCTTGCACCGTACGCAGTCCGAGCCACGCATACTCCCGCATTTGGGCCTCTCTGGGCAAAGATTCTGCCCCGTCTTCCGGGTCGTGTCCAGCCGAGATTCTAGCCAAATATTCGGGAAAAGCCCGCACATTCCACCACCGGCGAGTGCCATTGAAGCTATGCGCTCCCATCCCCACCGCCACATAGGCATTCATCGTCCAGTATAAACGGTTCAATTGTCCGCTGTGACCCGGCCGCGCGTAGCTAGAAATCTCATAGCGGTCGTAGCCCTCGGCAATCAAGTAACTTTCAGCCCAATCAGCCATGTCGGCTGTCAAGTCCAGATCGACCGGCTGAAGAATCTGGGCTTTCATCATTCGGCTGAGCGCAGTCGCCGGCTCGACTTGCAACTGATATAGCGAGAGATGATCCGGGTTGATGGCCACGATTCCGCGGACCGTCTCCTGCCACTCCCCTAAAGTCTGCCCAGGCCAGCCATAAATCGCATCGACACTAATTGAATCAAACCCGGCTGCCCGAGCCCAGGTCACGGTCAGCGCCACATCGGCTGCGCGGTGGCCTCGGTGCATAGCGGCTAGATGATGATCTTGCAGAGCTTGGGCGCCGATGGAAATCCGAGTCACCCCGGCCCGACGAAATCCACGCAAGCGCTCGGGGTCCACCGTCTCCGGATTCACTTCTAAGGTGACCTCAACGCCTAGGCCTCCGCTGCGCAATCGAATCGCCTGAAGGATTTGCTCGACTTGGGCCGGACTGAGCATCGACGGAGTACCGCCGCCCAAATAGACCGCAAGCGGCTCCCCAGCAGGGAGCTTTTCGGTCTGCCACTCCCCAAGCACCGCCTGAACGTAACGCTCCCTTTCCTCGGCGCTCTTGCCCACAGCGATCGCAAAGTCGCAATAGGTGCAACGGCGTGGGCAAAAGGGCACATGCACATAAACCCCCCAAGCATCTAGGCGCGGCTCCACACTCACACGTCCTCTACGCGCAAAATTGCCATAAAGGCCTCTTGCGGAATCTCCACACTGCCCACCGACTTCATGCGCCGCTTGCCTTCCTTCTGCTTCTCCAACAGCTTGCGCTTGCGGGTAATATCGCCGCCGTAGCACTTGGCTAACACATCTTTCCGCATGGCGCGAACCGTCTCCCGTGCGATCACCTTACTGCCAATTGCCGCCTGAATCGGCACCTCAAACATTTGCCGCGGGATGAGTTCCTTAAGTTTTGCCGCCAAGGCTTTACCCTTGGCATAGGCGCGGTCGCGATGCACGATGGTCGACAACGCATCGACCGGTTCACCGTTGAGTAAGATGTCCATTTTAACCAACGCTGCTGCGGCCATCCCGCTGGGTTGATAGTCGAACGAAGCATAGCCATGGGTCCGACTTTTCAGTTGATCAAAGAAATCGAACATGATTTCGCCCAATGGCAAACGATAGTTTAACATCGCCCGTTTGGGATCCAAATAGGTCAGCCCTTGGTAATCCCCACGCCGCTCTTGAGCCAACTCCATCACTTGGCCGATATATTCGGCCGGAGTAATGATGCTCGATTCCACCACGGGCTCTAGGATAGACAAGATGTCTCCAGCCACGGGCATCAAACTAGGATTATCCACGCGCAGTATTTGGCCGCCGACCAAGTGCACCTCATACACGACATTGGGGGCCGTGGTAATTAGGGTTAACCCGTATTCCCGTTCCAATCGTTCCTGCACCACTTCAAGGTGCAAGAGTCCTAAAAATCCCGCACGGAAGCCAAAGCCCAAGGCAGCCGAGGTTTCGGGCTCAAAGACCAGCGCGGCATCGTTCAGTTTCAACTTTTCCAGAGCTTCTCGAAGACGGCCATAGTCGCTGGACTCGACCGGATAGAGCCCGGAAAACACCATGGGTTGAGCCGGTCGGTATCCTGGCAAGGATTCACGAGCAGGGTTCGCGGCCTTGGTAATGGTATCACCGACTCTAGTCTCCTCCACGGTCTTGATCGCAGCGGCTACATACCCTACCTCTCCTGCCTCCAAGGCACTGATCGGCGTCAATTCCGGCCGAAAGACGCCCACCTCGCTCACCTCGAACTCCTTGCCGGTCGACATGAACCGAATCTTGTCACCGACGCCGACGCCGCCATCCATCACCCGAACAAAGACCAGCACGCCCTTATAGCTATCAAATCGAGAATCGAACACCAGCGCCCTTAAAGGGGCGTCCCGGGGTCCTCGGGGCGGAGGCACCCGCGTCACCACAGCCGCCAACACCTCGTCGATCCCTATGCCTTTTTTCGCCGACACCGCCAAGGCCTCGATCCCATCAACCCCAACCTCGATCAATTCTTCACGCACCCGTTCAACTTCAGCGTTGGGCAGATCGATCTTATTGATCACCGGAATAATAGTCAGATCATGCTCTAGCGCCAAGTAGAGGTTGGCGAGGGTTTGCGCTTCCACTCCTTGGGCGGCATCGACCACCAGCAACGCCCCTTCACAGGCTGCCAGGGCACGCGAAACTTCATAGGTGAAGTCGACGTGCCCCGGGGTGTCAATCAGATTCAGTTCGTACTCCTGACCTTCGTAGGTCCAGGTGAGTCGAACCGCCTGCGCTTTAATGGTGATTCCCCGCTCGCGCTCAAGGTCCATCGAGTCGAGTAATTGCGGTGCCATATCTCGTGCCGCCACCGTACCCGTCCGTTCTAGAATCCGGTCGGCGAGCGTTGACTTGCCATGATCGATATGGGCGATAATTGAAAAATTTCGTATATGCCGAGGATCCACGCCAAGCCTCCTTGCCAGATATCGCGATAGCCGTCCTTGCTATCCTAACAAGTTGGCACCACATTGAAAAGCGGTCGGGCATGGCGCCCCCCCTTTGCCTACCGTTACTCGGTGAAAAGTCGCTTAAGAGCCGCGGCCAGAGCACCAGCAGAACGGTCTTCTTCCGCCATGGTGTTGTTCGGCCCGCCAATTTCCACGATGAGATCGTGAGCCAACAATTGCTGGTTCTCTCGATAAGGGACGATATCGATGCCGTTGTTGGCCATGATGCCGGGATCCGTATACGCTAAGACAGATTTCAGCTGTTCTGCGAAAGCTTCATTTTTGGGCCAGTTGGGATCCGGCAAAAGCTTTCCGGTGCCCACCACCAAACTGACTCGGGCCATCTTCTGCCCCTTTATTATGACCGTGTTCTTGGGGCCTGCTGCCTGTCCTCGCTGAACGTCCAACAAAACCTTTACCGAAGGAAAGTCTTGGAGCAATCGCTGAGCGGTCTGATAGGCGGTGTAGTCGCTGGCCAAGAGACCTTCGGCCATATTATTCACCCTAGCCTGGACCACTGCGATGCCGAGTTGATGCAAATCCAAAGCGAGATGCCAGCCCACATTAACAATGGTCTTCTTCCATTGGCGAGTATAAAGCGCCGCAGGATTAGGACGCATTGCCGAGGCAAATGATTGCATACTGAACGTCTGATACAGTCCCACTTCCGGGGCGGATCCGAGGACTGCCCAAATCCGTCCTCCATCCCCGGGCAGCCCCGCCATCACCGAGTGACTCGGCTGCGAACCACGATGCGGTCTTGCTTTGGTGACAGGGCGCGGTCGACTCACCAAGTTAATGCCAGGAATTTCCTCCGCCACCAGCCCTTGCAGCGAGTCCAATCGGGTTCCCGCTAGGTCCGCCACTCCCGCTCCGATCAAGCTCGGCCAATCCCAACGGCCAACGGCCGAGTCTTGAAGCTCCGCCAGCGGCATCGCCGAGCGGAGCCACATTTTGGCCGAGGTGACCGTCACCTCAGTTTTGGCCAGTACTTTCGAGAACCACGACATTTGTAACCTTGGATACGCGTGGGCGCTCACGGGGACGACCGCCGTCGACCGCGAGGGGGTCAACCACAAAACCGTGCCCGCCAGCGCCAGGGTAAGACCATACAGCCAAGCCATTAAATGGCTCCCCCGCCGAGGCCGCGGCGCCGGCGGGGCCGAGGGATTGCCAGGGGCACCAGCCACAAAGGTCGGTCGAGGGGTTCGCCGTTTGCTGCGGACTTTCGGCAACCAAATTATCCGCGGCTTCCGCATCCACCCATCCCTCCTCAATGTCCTTTGTATCTATGTCTATGGAAATTTTTGGCTAATATGCCAGACGGTGATAGGCGAGGGGATCTTCTTTGCTGACCTCAGATGGACGCTTTACTGCCGTCAGAGACTTTGCTATAATTCTCTTTCAGGGGGTATAGTTGTGGCCAATATTAAGTCTGCGAAAAAGCGCATTCGCCAAACCAAGGTGAGGACGCTTCGCAACAAGATTCAAAAAACGATGTTCCGAACGGCAATTCGACGGTTCGAAGTGGCGTTAAATCAAGGCGATGTGCAAACTGCGGAACAAGCGTTGCGATTTGTTTATGCGCGTTTGGACCGAGCGGCTCAAAAAGGCGCGATTCACCGCAACACCGCCAGTCGCCGCAAATCTCGATTGAGCCAACGTCTCAACAAGCTTCGACACGCGGGATAGGGAAAAGGCCCTCGGAATTCCGAGGGCCTTTTCATCCACTCACTAACAGCAGAGCAAACTGAACTAACGAAACCCCGGGCTCACCTAAGCTATCTTTGAACCATCGATCCAATTCCGCCGCCCACCCAATCGCCTGAACCACTTCGGCTTCTTGCCATTTCTTTGCTTCTCGATAGATTTTTCTCGAGACAAAAGGTGGCACGCTTTCGCTAGCTTGAAAGGCAGTTTCGGATGACGCTCTTTTTGCCCGCCGGATGGAACTTAATTGTCGGGCCATCAACGCTAGCAGCATCACTGGCGCCTTTCCCTGGGCGAGGGCATTCTTCAGCGCCCCATTAAGCGCACGCCCATCTTTAGCTAAAAGCGCGTCGGTCACCGCCCAGATCGACTCTTCGCCCAATTCGGGCAAAATCCACGATCTGATTAAAGGTCCATTCCAGCGATCCACCTCGCCGCGCAGCAATTCCATTTTGTTCAACTCTTGCTCTAAGTGGTGCCCGTCCTTGGGAATGAGCAGAGCTAAAACGTCATTGCCATCTTCTCCCAAGTTGATGCCTCGGGATTTAGCCCGGAGCGCAATCCACCGTTTCCACCAGTTGGCTGGGGGAAACTCCACTTCCACTCCGACGGCATGCGTGAAGAGCCGGCTGGCCGGTCCGCGTTTCGTCTCGCACACCACCAAGTGACGTCCGGCAGTGGGCTGAAACCATTCTGGAGCTATGCGGGCTGGCGGGCTCGCGGCGAGATTTTCTACCCAAAAGATTTGTGCATTTCCCCACAAATTAGGCGTTTGCCAAGCTTCAAGCAAACGGTTCCACTCCAGCGCGCCCGATCGACCCAGGCGCGAAACCTCAACCTCCCCATAATCCTTCTCGGCGCGATGGATCAAGGTGCGCATCCATGTTTCTATCCAATAATCCGAAGACCCCACCAAAATATAGACCGGGGCCAATGGGGCCTCGCTCACATGGTTGATTGCATCCCAGACCTTCACCCGCATTCTCCTTTCTAAGTTTGATTGCTGTAAGGCACCCTTGGTGTTTGGGCTGAGGCCGTTGGCATGGTCGCGGAGCCGGTTGTCGGGAACACTAATTCCACCAGCGTGCCTGATGGACTACTCGTCACCCGCACTTGCCCGCCGTGCTCGCGCATTAATCGCTGCACAATCACCAACCCCAACCCGGATCCCCCCACTTTGGTGGTTTGGCTGCGTTCAAATATCCCGGTCATTACCTGCTCCGACATTCCAGGTCCATCGTCTTGAATCTGGACCACGGTCACGTCTTGCCTCGGATCACTGCCGATGCGAATTCGACCCTGACCATTCATCGCCTCCGCGGCGTTTTTTAAAATGTTGATTAAGATTTGGTGAAACCAATCACGGTCGGCTTCGACCGTCCCTACCTTCTCATCCACATCCAGCACAATGTGTTCTCTTAACCCCGGGGCAATCATCGCCCACGCGGCGGTGATTGCCTCAACCAAGGTAATGGTGCAGAGCTTTGGCATCAAGGGCTTAGACCCCAGCAGCACCTCAGCGGTGATGGCGTCCAATCGTTCCACTTGGACCAGGGCTCTTTGCAGGAATTCGGGATAATTGCTGGCCTCCGGGGCATTAAGCGCCAACTCAATAAAGCCCCGCAACGCCGTCAAGGGGTTTCGGATTTCGTGCACCATCTCGGCGGTAGTTGACCAGACCGGCGGTCGCTCATCGGCCAAAGGCCATGGGGTAGATTCGATCATGACCGTAACCCCGGCCCGCAGTAGATGCCAGTGCTGCCCGGTCCTCGGGTCCACGAGCCATTGTTCGAGCGGCCCTGCCACTAAACTCGTCCATGGCGGCAGCCCCGGCAGATCGTCCCAAGCCATGCCTACCAGATCTTGTCGCATCAGCGTCCGCGCGGCGGCAGTGGCCATGACAAACGTTCCTTCCTGGCATACGGCTACCCCGGGTTGAATGAGAGGCGAACCGTCCCGCTTCGTCTCTACCCGGTCCGAAAGCGCTAACCACCCAATCACCGTGCCTTGCAGATCGCGAATCGTCGCCCATCTGACCACGCTGCCGTCGTCTAAGACCGCAGCGGTGTTGGTGTGGTTTGTTTTAGCCTCGGCCAACGCCGTCAGGGTGCTCAGTGCAATCGGTTCACGCTTGGCACTGGCATTCCCCCAAATCAAGCTTCCCTGCATGTCAAAGAGCCAACAACGCACCGACAATCGATCCAGGACGTGATTAGACACCAAAAATGCGTTGGTCAAAGTAATGCCAGGAAGCAGATTAAATGTATAATCCATTTTACAAGCTCCGTCCATCAATCGGAAAATCCACGTCCTTTCGGCCCGGGAAGGTTAGCTACATAGGCTCTGCCCATCGTGTTCCTGTTTTGTCCCGGTCGAATGCCCTCGGGATCAGCCCATCCCCATAGCCATTCGTCCTGGGCCTGAGCGAACATCAGTCCCGGCGGCTTGCCGGCCTACGATCGGCGAGGAATGCCTTGCTTCCTTGCTTCCTTGCTTCCTTGCTTCCTTGCTTCCTTGCTTCCTTGCTTCCTTTTCCCTGAGGTCGCATGGGTATCTACGAGTCTCAGGCAGTGCACGCTACGACGGGCATCTCGGTGTCATCACACCTCCCGATGCGGCCGGATGCTTCACCATCCTCTAGGTATTCTGGTTTTTTCTAGCAAATCCTTCCTTGGCAGTCACAAACTCATCCGGATTCCCCGAAGGCAATCTTATCTTCGCGGACAAGGGACGATTCTTTCGTTTTTCCAACAATCTGGGTATGATGGTTCTGGAATCGTCAAGTCTTTCATCGGCTCTTCTTTGACGCCTTCCCTAGCATTGATGATCCCGTCGAAAGGAGGGCGATAGCCAATGATCGGGTCGCAGCAGAGTGAATCGTCGAGTGGTTACGCGGATATCTTCATTGGAATTGCCATTTTGGCAGGGATCTCCCTAGTCATTGCCTGGGCGACCCACCAATCCCACGGCTTGCCTGAAACGGGTGGAATTTCTCTGGCTTATGGCAAGCTCCCCTTGTATGCTGCCTATTCCTGGCTCAGAATGGCCGTGGCCTATGTCATTTCGCTAGCCTTCACCATGGTCTACGCTTACTATGCGGCCTATAATAAGCGTGCCGAGAAGATCCTCATCCCTCTACTTGACATTCTCCAATCCATCCCCATTTTATCCTTTCTACCGGTGGTCTTGCTCGCTTTTATCGGCCTCTTCCCTCACTCTCATCTGGGCGTCAATTTAGCGTCGATCATTCTCATCTTTACCGGTCAGGTATGGAACATGGTGTTCGCCCTGTATCACGGGCTGATTACGATTCCGCGGGATTTGCGCGAAAGCGCCCTGTCTTTGCAGTTGACTCCCTGGCAGCGGTTTCGCACCTTGGAATTGCCGTTTTCGATGGGCGGGCTGGTATGGAATTCAATGATGTCGTGGTCCGGCGGCTGGTTTTTTTTAATGGCCGCGGAAATGTTCTCGTTAGGCCATCACCAATATCAGTTGCAGGGGCTGGGATCTTACCTGCAAACCGCCGCCAATCAAGGGCGGTGGGGCAAAGAAGTCCTCGGTCTCGCCGCCCTCATCGCCGTCATCGTCGCCATGGACCAATTGGTATGGCGTCCTCTGTTGGCTTGGTCGGATAAGTTCAAGATGGAGATGGTCGAAGGCGAGGTTCAATTTCACTCGGCGGTCTTGGTCATGCTGCGCCGTTCTCGCATCGTAGGCTGGCTGCAAACCGCCGTGTTGATTCCCGTCGTCGAAGCCGTCGATGGATTCTTTGGTGTGGGCATTCCGCAGTGGCGGGCTCGTAGCACATGGATTGGCAGCTTGACTGGTTTATTGCGCACCCTCATCACGGCCGCGGTGATCTTCGCGTTATTCACCGCATTAGAAGGTGGCATTCGACTGGCCGCGAGTTTGAATCTACAAACCGTCCTGATCGTCAGTTTGGCCACCGGAGCCACCTTGCTCCGAGTGGTGGCATCCCTGGCTATTTCGGTCGCATGGACGGTTCCGGTCGGCGTGTGGATCGGCTTGAATCCCCGCTATGCCAAGTCTCTGACCCCGATTAGTCAAATCGCCGCGTCGGTGCCCGCCACCGCGTTGTTTCCTGGATTGGTGGCTCTTCTCTTTGTGCTCGGCGGCGGGCTGACCATCGCTTCGGTTCTGCTCATGGTGTTAGGCACACAGTGGTACATTTTATTTAATGTCATTGCTGGTGCATCCGCGATTCCCGAAGATTTAAAAGAAGCCGCCCGAATGTTTGGCTTGAAGGGCTCACATATTTGGCGCACCCTGATCTTGCCAGCGATCTTCCCTTACTTAATTACCGGCATCATCACCGCCGGCGGCGGTGCCTGGAATGCTAGTATCGTCGCCGAGTATGTAAGCTTTCGAGATCACATTTACACCACCTTTGGCGTAGGCGCGCTGATTGCCAAAGATTCCACCGATGGACACTTTGCTGCTTTGCTGCTGGCAACCTCCGTGCTCTCATTGACCGTAGTGATCATCAATCGGCTGGTCTGGCGGCCGCTTTATCGTCAAGCGACCGACCGCTATTCTCTCTCTTAAATGGAGCCCGGGGCAAAAGCTTCTGGCGCTCAAACAAAATATTTTAGAGGCCATGAGCTACTTGGCCAGATGGGGGTGCATCATTGATGACCACAACCGAACCGGAGCGCACGGGCTCCCTGCTCAAGATATTGGGCGTCACCAAAATGTATTCTCAGCCTGACAACTACGACATTTTGGTGCTGGACGATATTAATCTGGCCGTTGAACGGGGCCAATTCGTCGCCTTGCTTGGCCCTTCCGGATCGGGCAAATCTACGCTCTTGCGCATTGTCACCGGCCTTTCCGAACCATCGTTTGGCACCGTCTTATACCGTGGTCGGCCCGTTTCGGGACCCAATCCTCACGCGTCCATGGTCTTTCAATCGTTCGCCCTGTATCCTTGGCTCACGGTTCAACAAAATGTGGAACTGGGCCTGACGGCCAAAGGCATCGGGCTCGCGGCGCGGCGCGAAAAAGCCATCCGTCTCATCGATTTGATTGGCTTAAATGGGTACGAGGACGCCTTCCCTAAAGAGCTCTCGGGCGGCATGCGGCAAAGAGTAGGCTTTGCACGCGCACTCGCCGTCGATCCGGAACTCTTGTGCATGGATGAACCATTTTCAGCGCTCGACTTTTTGACGGCAGAAAACCTGCGCTCAGAACTATTGGATCTTTGGATTGACGCGAAAATTCCTCTGCAAGCGATTTTGATGGTCACCCATGGTATCGAAGAGGCGGTTTATATGGCCGATCGGATTATCATTCTGTCCAAAAATCCGGCACGCATCGCGGAGGACCTCGCCATTTCTCTTCCCTATCCGCGAAACCGGAAATCAGCCGAATTCGTCCAATTGGTGGACTTGGTGTATAAGATTGTCACGGGCAGCGATGAAGATCAAAAGGCCCGACCGATTCAACTCGGTCCCCAGCATAAAAACATCCAGACCCCCGAGGGCGAGAGAGCCCGCCTCAGCCCCATCCCCTACGGTCATCTTTCTATGCTCACTGGGCTTTTGGAATTGGTCAGCGACCGCGGCGGTCGCGACGATTTGTATCGGCTGGGCGCTGAACTGCTGCTCGAAGTGGACGACCTGCTACCGGTCACCGATACCGCCGAGTTGTTTCATCTAGCCCAGGTGGATGAAGGCGATCTGATTCTTACCGAGCAAGGACGACGATTTGCCGATGTTGATGTCGCCGAACGCAAAAACATCATCCGCCGCGAACTGATAGCGATCCCCATCTTTCGACTGATCGAACGGGTGTTGGCATCTAAAAGCAATCACGCCATGGCCCTCGACTTTTTCTTGGACATTCTCGAAGAGCATTTCTCCAAAGAGCAGGCGGAACGCCAACTCATGTTAGCGATTAACTGGGCTCGGTTCGCCGACCTATTTCATTATGATACCGACACGGAGCTTTTGTATTTAGCGGACGATCAAATCGACGACGCCGAAGTCATCGAAAACGGAACCGGCAGAGATCACTCAGAACGCATAGAATAGCCGACGATTGGGACATACTCAGGGTAGCCTGCGGGGTGCCGCTAACCCGCTGTCCACGGACGGCGAGGTATTCGCAGGGTATTCCCACACTATGTCTAAGAGGTGAAGTTGAATGCCCCTGGTTCGGTTTGAACCCAACGATTTTGATCATTTCCGTGACGATGTTAACCGATTCTGGAATCGCATGCGCGAAGATTGGAATCTAGACCAAACTCGTCCCAAAAGCCACCTGCATCGCACCGATGATGGATACTTGGTCGAGTTCGAGCTCCCCGGTGTCGATCCCAACGCAGTCGAGATTGAAGTCGATTTGGACTCGATCACGGTCAGCGGCCAATTTCCGGCCTCGCCGCTGGAACAAGATAAGCGGGCCGGGGAAAGCTTTTCCGCCGTGATTAACTTTCCTACAGAAATCAACCCCGACTCGGCTGAAGCCGAATATCGCCACGGCTTGCTTTCCGTCCGCACCCATCGCACTCAGGCCAAACGTCGCCAAATCCCTATCAATCAACGAACCTAAAGCGAGCCAGGGGCCTCCCCTGGCTCGCTTTAGGGTTAGTCTCGCGAACCCGATTACGGCCGCTCCTTTTGATCGCCATCGGGCGGTTTCTTGCCCGAAAAGAACGATGACAACCCCCCCAAGACAAAGCCGGCAAGCGTGGGTTCCAGGGACAATCTTGGCGGTCCTACGATGACCAAGGCGGCGCCTTCGGCCAACAAGGCAGCCAACACCGCCACTCCGACCACCATGGCTAAAGCCACGGTGCTCATGGGCCGAATCCAGCGCCCCACAACCACCCCAATCACGCTGGCAGACCCAGCCAACAGCAAGGAAAGTATATCCTTCAACGGACCACCACGTTGACCAAGCGCCCGGGGATGGCGATGACCTTGACCACCTCGCGACCCTCTACGTGCGCCAAAAGGCGATCATCGGCCATAATTCGTTCAGCCAGTTCATCCGCCTTCCACTCGACCGGCACCACCAGCCGCAAGCGGACCTTGCCATTCACCTGCACCGCAATCTCGACTTCCGGATCGACCAACAGCTCCGGATCGTACGTCGGCCACGGAGCCAAATGAACACTTGCTTCATGGCCGAGTTCGTGCCAGAGTTCGTCCGCTAGGTGGGGCGCATAAGGTGCCAACAACAAGATCAGGGTGTTCAGCCCAATTCTTCGGGACTCGGAGCTCATGTGCTCCCAGTGCTGATATAGACTGTTGGTATACTCCATCAGCGCACTCACCGCGGTATTAAATGCCCTGCGTTCCAAATCCTCGGTCACCTTATGCACCGTGCGCGCCCGGATGCGAGCCACTTCTGGATCACTATCGGCCTGGGCTGACTCCTCCAAATCGGCGCGCACCACCAGACGATAGACCCGCTGCAAAAAGCGAAACGCACCTTCCACCCCTTGCTCCGACCACTCAAAGTCTTTTTCCGGGGGAGCCGCAAATAGCATGAATACGCGCGTAGCATCGGCACCCCATTGGGCCAAAATCGACTCTGGACTCAAAGTGTTGCCCTTGGACTTCGACATCTTTTTTCCGCGATACACCACCATGCCCTGGGAGAGCAATCGGCGAAATGGTTCATTCACCGCAACCAACCCGGCATCATGAAGCACCTTGGTAAAAAATCGTGAATACAGCAGATGCAAGACCGCGTGCTCTTTGCCACCCACATATTCATCCACCGGCATCCAGTAGGCCACCTTGGCTGAATCGAAGGGCTCAGTGCTCGCCGGTGACGTATAGCGATAATAATACCAACTAGAATCGACAAACGTATCCATGGTGTCCGTCTCCCGACGGGCAGGCCGCCGGCACTGGGGACACGGCGTGTTGACCCACTCATCTAACTGGGCTAGCGGCGACTGCCCCCGCCCCGTAAACCGCGCATTTTCTGGCAGCAGCACCGGCAACTGGTCGGTCGGCACTGGAACCGAGCCGCACTCAGCGCAGTGTACGATGGGGATGGGCGCTCCCCAATAGCGCTGACGAGAAATCAACCAATCGCGCATGCGGTAAGTAATTCTGGGCCCACCTCGACCCTGTTCGGCCAAAAGCTCTCCAATGGCGGTCTTCGCGTGACTGCTGTCCATTCCGGTAAAGATGGCAGAGTTAATCATTCGGCCTGGACCGGCGTAGGCTCCCTCCGGCAGGTAGTCTACCTCGTTGCCCGGATCGATGACCCATTGGATTGGCAAGTCATATTTCTGGGCAAAACGATAATCTCTCAGATCATGTGCGGGCACCCCCATCACGGCACCGGTGCCGTAATCGCCCAGCACATAGTTGGCCACCCAAACCGGCAACAACTCTTGGGTCAACGGATGCTCTGCGTAGGCCCCGGTAAAGATCCCTTGCTTCTCGCCGTTTTCTGCGGTTCGCTCGATATCGCTAATCTGACGCTGCTCGGCCACGAACTGGCGAACCGCCTCAGCTTCACTTCGTCCCGCAATCAAAGCCTCCACCAGGGGATGCTCCGGTGCCAAGACCACATAGGTAGCCCCATAGAGCGTATCGGGCCGAGTGGTAAAGACCGTAATCGCCTCATCGATCGATGGCACTTTAAACACTACTTCGGCGCCAACACTCTTGCCAATCCAATGTCGTTGCTGGGTAATAATTTCATTGGGCCATTGCAACTGGTCCAAATCTTGCAGCAACGCTTCGGCATAAGCGGTAATCCGAAAGTACCATTGAGTCAAATCCCGCTTGACCACTTGCGCCTCACAGCGCCAGCACAATCCTTCTTCGACCTGTTCGTTAGCCAGCACGGTTTCGCAGGAGGGACACCAATTGACCGCACCCGCCTTTTGATACGCCAATCCGCGCTCGAAAAACAAGAGAAACAATTCCTGCGTATAACGATAATAGTCGGGCTCGGACGTCGTGACCTCATAGGTCCAGTCGAAAGACAATCCCATTTGACGCATTTGGGTCTTCATATAGGCGATGTTGGCCAAGGTCGACACTCTTGGGGACACTCCGCTTTTAATCGCTGCATTCTCTGCCGGCAGACCAAAAGCATCCCAGCCCATGGGGTGCAGCACCCGATGACCGGTCATGCGGCGATAGCGAGCAATGATGTCGCCTAAGGTATACACCCGCACATGCCCCATATGCAGATGCCCAGAAGGATAAGGGAACTGCTCTAGACAGTAAAATTTCGGACGCTCGTCCGTTTTGTCCACGCCATGAATATTCTGGCGCTCCCACTCCATTTGCCAACGCTTCTCAACCGCCTTGACATCATATCGGTCCGGGCGCTGAGAGCGCACGAGGGCATCGCTCTCGATTTGCATCCTGGCCTCGCTCCCCTTAACCATACTTTTGATCGTTATCTCCACGTCTTCCCAAAAGACCAACCTGACCCACTGCCTCTAGGTCCGGGTTAGGAAAAGAAAACGCCCCTAAGCCCTAGGGACGGAAAACCGCGGTACCACCCTCATTGATGACGACCAAAGGTCGCCATCCCCTCACTGCGGCTATACGGGGCCACACCCTCGCGTCTCCGCGGCGAGTTCGGCTAATTTTCGGTTCGGCTCGCACTAAAACGCCGACTCTCTGACCCGACAAATTGGCCTAATATTCCGCTTCTTCGACTTCACCGTGCTATCGTGCTTCACCCTTTTATTGTATGCCGCACCAAAAAAAAAGCAAATCCGACGGTATAAAATTATGGTCTTGTCCTCCCGCCAAAAAGCGCCACGGAGCCTGGCCGCAGTCTATCTCAGGGTCGTTTGGCGTCTTTAAGCACATCGCAGGTGAGCGCCGGGGGGCTTATCAAGAACCCGGCAACTCGACAGCCGCTGGCTTCAGCACCCGTCCCCACCCCATTTGCGACGGGTCTATCATTCTTTATGATGAGACTCGCCATCGTGGCTCCAGGTCGACCATAAAACTCCCGATGTTTGTCACCTGATCGGTTTGGTGGGCCCGTAATGCCGCGAACTGTTCGGTAGGGGTTTTTCTACTTCTCGTAGAAAACGTTGCCGACGATGGGTTGCGGTTTCCCACCCCCAAAAAGACGGTGGCCAGCCGATAGCAGGGTACGCGTATTGGGATCGACTCATGGACGATGGATCTCGGGACGATTCCACCCACCGTCACGGTCGTCTTTTTGACTCACCAGCATAAAAGCGATCGGTGAACGCTCAATGGGGATAGGCAATTTGCTGCGAAAAATGCGCGAGAATCGGCGGTATCGAATCCATCATCAGTAGCGCAATCCGAGGCCGCCGTCCACCGGGATTACCGCGCCGGTCACGTACGAAGAGGCCTGGCCGAGTAAAAATCGAATCACGTCAGCGACCTCGTCTGCTCGGCCCAGGCGCCCGAGCAGACACCGTTTCGCTACTTGTTCCATCGCTTCAGCGTCTTGGGGCCCCGCCCCGGCTCTTAGTGCACCTGGTGCCACCACGTTGACTCGAACCCCCTGGCCCCCCCATTCCGCCGCCAGATGACGCGCCAGCCCCGCCAACCCTGCTTTACTTGCCCCATAGGCTGCAGCTGGGCCTAAGTCCGATGCCATTTTGGCATCGACACTGCCCACTAAGACGACACTGGTTCCTGCCCGTAGTCGATGGCTGACCACCTTCATTAAGACCATGGCGCCATCAAGATTCACCGCCATGGTGTCACGCCACTCCCCAAGCGTGGTTGCCTTGAACCGATCGCTGTAGACCACTCCGGCCAAATGTACGACCCCATCTACACCCTCTACCCCACGGTCAGCCAAGGCGTCTTCTAACGTCGTAAGCACCTCCTCCGAAGGTCGTCTTAGATCAAGGTCGAGCCATTCGACGGAGCCCATGGCGTTCGCTTCCGCGTGCATAGGCGAACGCCTAGTGCTAATAATACGCCAAGGGCTCTTCTCGCTGCTAAGCCCAGCCACTAACGCGGTTCCGATGCTAGAGCTAAGCCCGGTCGCCAGCAAGATCTTGGGTCGCTTAGGATTCATGGCTATCCCCCCGTAGACGAGACTGATATGATACGTAAGTATAGAATAGATAACGGAGTGCACGTGTATTGTCCACGGCCAAGATGAAAGGATGACTTACAGTATGCCGGAAGCAACGTTTCGCTTTAGTCCTCGCCCCAACCAGGCCCACCAGATCGCTTGGCGGCCGTATGGTGTCGAGGCGTTTTCCGAAGCCCGAGAACAGGGCAAACTCATATTACTCTCCATTTCGGCAGTATGGTGCCATTGGTGCCACGTCATGGATGAGACCACCTACTCCGATCCCACGATCATCCAACGGATCAATCAGCAGTTTATTCCAATCCGAGTGGACAGTGATCAGCGGCCGGATATTAACCAACGCTACAACATGGGAGGATGGCCGACCTTAGCCGTCTTAAGCCCAGAAGGGGAAACCCTCACCGGCGGAACCTACATTCCCCCGGAGCAGCTCTTGCCGCTCTTTGACCAGGTGATTCAATACTGGGCGGAACACCAAGGCGAGCTGCAGCAAAAACTTACGCCTCCTGCTGCCCTAAAACTCGATCCCGCCGCACCGACTCCCCAAGAGGCCACCGTCGCGCAGATTTTGGACACCATTCGTCAGCAATTTGACCGGGCTTATGGTGGAATTGGGGTTGCGCCCAAATTCCCTCATTTTGATGTCTGGGAGCTTTGCCTCGCGAGATTTGCCGCCTCTGGTGGTCAAGACGGTTGGGCGGCGGGCATGGTAGTGCGTACTTTAGACGCCATGGCCGGGAGCAATCTTTATGACTCCGCAGGCGGAGGATTCTTCCGATACTCCACGACCCGCGAGTGGACCATCCCTCACTTCGAAAAGATTTTGGAAGACAACGCCCTGATGGTGAAATTATATCTTCGGGCCTACCAAATCTTAGGTGATGAGTCGTATCGCCAGGTCGCCGATGCCGTCTTGACGTGGTCGAACCGCACTCTGCTCACCGCCGATGGTTTATGGGGTGGTTCGCAGGATGCCGATGAAGCCTATTACCAACTGCCGCCAGAAGAACGCGAAAAGGCACCTGCACCCCACATCGATCCGGTCATCCACACTAACTGGAATGCTCAAATGATTTCGGCTCAACTCTTGGGAGCTGCGCTGATTAACCCTGGTGCTTATACCGCAGTGGCTTTGACCGCGTTGGAGGCCTTGTGGGACCGGATGTGGGACGACGAGCTCGGCTTGTTTCACTATGCCGACCGAGAACCTAAGCTCCCAGGCTTATTGACCGATTTGGTAACCATGACCAATGTGCTCATCGACGCCTTTGAATTTAACGGCGACCCCATCTTTTTAGAACGAGCACACCTTCTCGTCGACTTTGCCG
This sequence comes from Bacillota bacterium, assembly GCA_023475835.1. Taxonomy (GTDB): domain Bacteria; phylum Bacillota; class Sulfobacillia; order Sulfobacillales; family Sulfobacillaceae; genus JAMCVM01. The sequence continues at coordinate 25,081 of JAMCVM010000227.1, forward strand.
ATCGCCACCTGGCCGGCCCTCACTGCTTTTACGACCAGCCTGACTCCCATGAGGCTGCCGGACGCTTACAGCATCGGCAGACGCCGTTGCCCGATAATGTACAGATGGCCCGAGCACTTTGGCGTCTGGGTGCAATTGAGGATGATGAGCGCTTACGTCTTCGCGCTCAAGCGCTATTGGGCACGTTTACCCAGGTGGCCCAAGAAAACGGAGTGTTTGGTGCTGGTTGGGCGTTGGTCGCTGATCAAACCCTGGCCCCACTGTTTGAAGCGAACGTCGTGGAATCCTCCCATCATTCCGGGAATCAGTTGCGTCAGGCCATCTATGGAGTGTACGACCGAAACCGCGCCATTCGGACTTTGCGGATTGGAACCTCCGCCTTTGACGAAAGTCAGTTTCCGGAAGTGCCGTTACCGGCTCTCTACCTGTGTCGAGGTCAAACTTGTTCCGCTCCGGTCACCGAACCGGATGGCATCCTAGCGGCGTTGCAGCAACTCGCGGGGATTGCCGTAGAGCCCCCCGCTACGGAAGACGCGGACGAGTAGGAATCCTCATCCGAGGAACTGAGCCCGCTCAGGGTCCGTTTTAAACACAGGCCTTTTAGCCACGAGGCACCCAAAGACAGACGGTTTGACGGAGACCTTCTCCCGATGCCGTCTCTCTTTTTGGATCCCACGAGCCACCGGCGCGGCCCCAGCCTTCTCTTGTCGCCGATTCAGCCCCACTCTGAAGAACCAAATATGAATTAGCCCACTCACACCATCGAAAATCCATGTTACGGCAAGGCAACGACCTTATGGAATGACCTTATGGAATGACCTTATGGAGAAAAGTACTAGTCGGTGCACCGAGCACCGGGGTGGCATGGAGCCTTCTCCCTTCACGAAGTGGCGGCAGGCTGCGACGCTCGGCCACCCACAATGTCGACACGTTTCCTATCGTGTGCGCGGGGCATAGTTTGCGTTTTAGGAGAACATCATGGGGTTCGGAAACTATTATGCAGCAAGGTGTTGAGACGCTCACAGCTTTGGCGCCAATCCGTCAAATGTGCCCTGCGTGCAGGATCAACGGGGGCGCCGCAAATCCATGGGATTCAGGCACGAACCTGCCTGCTAACGCCATCCGTCGTCATTCGAAAGCCCATTCTCTATAGCGTGTACCGCACCGTTACCACTCCCACACTATTTTTCATTTCTCTTGATATTTCTAACGTTTTGGTTTTTAGCCATCCATCCGGAGGTCCGAAGGACGTATCGACTTTACGATTGGCGACCATCGTTGACTGAGAAACCCCATCGTCGCGGCAATTAAAGTCAATATCGCCACGAGTATGGGAAATTTTCTCATCCCTTCGGTTGAGCCCTCATCGACCCATATAAAAATACCATGATAGGTGGAAGCACGGCGTCGCGAATCCCGAACAGTCCCGCGGCAGCAATCCAGAGGGTTGCCACGATAGCGAAGACCATATTAGCCCGCCCGGGGAGGAAAGGCCCCTTCGGGGGGCCAGTTCGCTCCCACGCCGCGTTGGCGCACACTGATCCAAATCACCCCGGTCGCTACAAACACTGAATAGACAAAGACCCCCGCATGGATGTTCAGAACAATACGAAGAATTTCCGCGGAAATTGCCGACTCAAGAAGGACCGCGTGACGGTTAGGATGACCACCACGACCCATAAAATGAGAAGCTCGCGCGCCATCGTCGGAAGGTCCGAATGGTTCAAAGAACCACTCAGCGCTGCGCACACGGTGGGTAGCACCACAATATGCCAGGGCCTTTTGAGCCACTCTGGATCGCACAGCACCCAAACGCCCAGCGCCATGGCCGCCGTCGCAGGAAAAATAATGGTTCGGACATGAAATATTTGAGCGACCGCAACCATCCCAATCACGAGAAGAAGGGCCGCCAGCCACCGTCCAATATGGGGTCGACATGACATAGGCATACTCGTCAACTCTTGACCCGTCATCAAGTGTCCTCCCATTATCCACGATAACGGTCTTGGCAAGTCAAAGGGTGCATCTGGATCCCAACTACCCGTTAAGGCCCCCACCGAACCCTCACCCACGAGCCCGACGGCCAATCCCCGCCATTTCGGCTCCAGAGAGACGGACTCTGGGGCCCATTATAACGAAACGTCCGCCGTACGTCAGTAACCGTCGGGCTCAGCCATGCTCGCTTGCTGCTGACCTCAAGTTATGTTATAAAAGGCAAGATAACGTACGCTCCTGAACGGAAGGAACCTCGAGTATGGCTACCAGTTCTCAATCGCTTCGCGAGGAAATAGCGCGAAGGCGAACATTTGCTATCATCTCACATCCGGACGCAGGCAAGACCACGCTGACCGAAAAACTGCTCTTGTTTGGAGGTGCCATCCATCAAGCGGGCGTAGTGAAGGGCAAGCGACTCAGCCGCAAGGCGACTTCCGATTGGATGGAAATCGAGAAAAAGCGCGGGATCTCGGTGACGTCGACTGTCCTCCAATTCGAGTATCGCCACTATCAGGTGAATCTGCTTGACACCCCGGGCCATGAAGATTTTAGCGAAGACACCTATCGCACCTTGACCGCCGCCGACAGCGCGGTCATGCTCATCGATGCGGCTAAAGGCATCGAGCCGCAAACTTTAAAATTATTCCAAGTGTGTCGCATGCGCCACATTCCTATTTTCACGTTTATCAACAAATTGGATCGTGACGGTCGAGACCCCTTTGAGTTGCTCCAAGAAATCGAGTCGGTGTTGGGCATTCACACCTATCCGATGAATTGGCCTTCGGGTATGGGACACGACTTTCTCGGCATCTATGACCGCGGCCGAGGCCTCTGGGAACGCTACCCAAAACCTGATTCGGATCTCTCCCCCATTCCGGACCGGGTGAGCGAAGAATTACAACTGTTAGAAGAAGCTGGGGACGTCTTTAATCTCGATCAGGTGAGCCGCGGCGAACTCACCCCGGTCTTCTTCGGCAGCGCTTTAGCAAACTTTGGCGTGGCCGCATTTCTCGACCAATTCTTAGCGCTGGCCCCGTGTCCGGGATCTAGACACACCAACCACGGGATGCTGGATCCGGAGAGCCAAGAATTTTCCGGTTTCATTTTCAAAATTCAAGCCAATATGAATCCTCAACATCGCGATCGGGTGGCATTTCTCCGAGTCGGCTCCGGTCGCTTCGAACGAGGTATGAGCGTTCGTCATGAACGGCTGGGCCGAACGATTACGATGGCCCAACCGCAACACTTCTTTGCTCAGGAGCGAGCCATCGTGGATGTGGCCTATCCCGGCGATATCATCGGGCTCTTTGATCCCGGTTACTTTCGGATCGGAGATACGCTTTCCGAGGGGGGGAGTTTCCATTACGATCCCTTGCCTCAATTTTCCCCCGAACATTTCGTGGCTGTCTCAGTGACCGATACGTTGAAACATAAACAATTTCACAAGGGCTTACAACAACTTGCCGAAGAAGGAGCCGTGCAGGTCTTTCGGGTGGTCAACCGCACCGAGGATATCGTCCTGGGTTTTGTCGGCCGCCTCCAATTCGAAGTGTTCGAGTATCGAATGCAATCCGAGTACGGCGCCACCTTCAATAAAACGCCATTGCCCTACGAGCATGCCCGTTGGCCTTCCGTCCAGAACCCCGAAATGGTGCAGCGAAGCCACACCACGAGTTTGGTGCGAGACGCCGACGATAGGCTGGTGATGCTCTTTCCGGACGAGTTTTCGGTTCGTTGGACTCAAGAGAAAAACCCGGGAATCGAGTGGTTTCCCACCTCTCACCAACTCTCGCCTGAATCCGTGGAAGTGTCCCCGTGAACCTCCAATCGGCAGTCTATGCTCACACTTCCGGGTAATGGGCTTAGTCTTGCCTGCGGCGCTGGCCACAGATTTCCCTCCCGGGCATGG
>JAMCVM010000140.1 GCA_023475835.1 Bacillota bacterium
TCCCGGTTTCATCCGCGTGGATGGTGTGACGATCCTGCTGCAGAGCCCGTCGGACCGTCTCCATGATCGGTTCCCCGCGATCGGCCACCTGACGGATGCTGCGCAGTACCGGGCCGGACCTCAACCGAATCTGCCATTCCTCGCGAAACCATGCGCCAATTCGCTGGATGGGAAGCCGTGGGTAACCCTGCATATAGACGATGCCGGCAACACTCTCTGGCCCATATTGCACCGGAGCCGACACTTCTGGGGGAAAGGCGGCTTGCGTCTTGGCGTGGCAGTCCGCCAGATTTTACTGTCCGCTCGATGAAGGGTGACCTCAAAGGGACAGTGCGGCCGATCAAACCCTAGGCGGCGTGATCTCTCCACCGCGGGCACCTCGCTCAAGTCTCGATGGCAGTGCTCGCACTGCTCGACCGCATGCTGAATCCCAACATCGGGATGGTCCACCGTGTGGCTATCCTGGTGGAGTGGGTGTTCCAATGCGTCGACGCGCCGACGCAGCACGACATGGTCGTGCTATCATCCTCGCACCAACGCCACGATGGCCAGGACCGGTTCGACGCCTCGCGTATAGAGCCCTTGAACCTGAGCCTCATCCACCGGAGCGAGATCCCACTCAAATCCCGGTCCCTGAAGGATGGGGAGTTCAGCCGAAATGACCTCAGACTTCGAACTCCCGGGATGCCATGACCCTTTCCCCTCCGCTTCGCTACTTGGGGGCAGGATATCACAACCTTTCGATTGGGTCCAGGGGGCGCCTTATTTTTTCAATGGATTTGGCTGCCGTTCTACTTTAATTTAGACGAACCAATTTGGTATACCTAAATAGTTACGTTCGTCAGCGTGGAGGTTCAGGCGCTCTTCAAAGACCAGCACCTTGGTCCCTCGGCTAGACATTGGCAAGTGTTAGACGCAGCAGAGGCGGAGTCCAATCTGAAACAAGCGGCTAATTGGGGCGGTCAAGTGGGAGAAGCCGTGATTCAAGATGCGTACTGGATGTTGGCGCTAACTGGTTTTGTCATCACTTCCACTAACTCTCGTGCCATCAGATACCACCCTGATCAGGGCCAGACGTAAAGTCGAGATCAGCCCAAAGGGCTGGGATTCGCTGATTGACGCACCACCAGTATTCGCTGTAAAGCTCACCAGAAAACCCACTGCCTACGACAATCAGCGAACGCTGGGAATACCATTGAGCGAGTTCCCCGATCACCAGTGCAACCTCGGAATTAGGCTGGAACTGATGACTACAGAGTTAGCCAAGCCGACTGGACGCCTCTGGTATACCCCAAGGCCGTCGCCCTGGTTCAACCCAACGTCAAGAACCTGACGCCCAATCCTTGGGTCTGGCCCGGATTTGCTCAGTTGCAATACGCAACCCTGAAATAGCAGAACCCAAAAACACACCTGCCGAAGGCTTGGCCCTCGGCAGGTGTGTTTTTGGATCCGAGACGTAGAGATGTCGGGGTCCCGGACCGACGCGCCTTTGTCGTTCCCGCTACACCGATGGCAACGACCCGATAGAGGTCAGGATGTTGAGATAGGTCTACCTCGGCAATGGACTCGAGATCACGCCCCGGGAACAGGAGATGAAAGACTCGTCGAACTATGGATCCCTGAAGATTTTGTCTGTGCCTGAGGCTATGGTACACTCGCCTTGGCAGGGTGACTGAAATCGAGATAATAACCTAGCCAACCTCAAACGGCAGCTTCAAACATTCGGACCGTACGCTCTCAATGGACCGTCGGTAGGTATTAAACTTACCTGGCCCCAGCACCCCCCGGAGCGGCATTGGTCCTAACCGACCACCTATTCGCCGCATACTCGTACACTCCGTTTGAATCACTTGGAAGGAGGATAATCATGACACAGGCACGAACACACCTCGCTTACCGAGGGAAATCCAGGTATCTGTGGGGCCTTGGCTTGGGAGTTCTCCCCTTTCTCATCGCTGGATGTGGCACCACTGCGGCGGCAGCGCATGCCCGTAACCCGGAATCGACCCGAACCACTGCATCTTCTATTCGCCACGCCGTAGTCCTGCGGGTTGGAAAGGCGCTGGTCCATGGAAAGAAAATCCCGGTCGTCCAAACGGGCAACGGGATGACCCTATATTACTTCACCAAGGACACGCCGACGCAGTCGTTCTGTTCTAGTGCACACCATTGTGACACAATTTGGCACGCGGTGACTGCAACCAGTTCGCACGTGTCCGCCCATGGTCTGCCAGGTCGCGTCACCATCGTGAAAGATATTCATGGGCGGCAACTGGCCTATAACGGCCACCTACTCTATCGCTATTCGGCGGACACCAAGCCCGGTCAGGCTTTAGGAGAGGGTATCCTGCATACGTGGTGGGTGGCCACGCCGACCCTAACTGCGGCTACTACCACGCCGGCTAACCGGGGCTCTCGCAGTTCATCTTCGAGCAGCCATTCGTCCTATGGAAGCGGCAGCTCTTCGTCTACTGGAACCTCTTCGTCTTCGGGCGGATGGTAAACACGCTGAAGAGGCGTCTCTCCTATCCCGCCTGAAACGTAATCCCAAGAAGCTCTAACGGTGAAGCCGACGTGGTGATCCTTGCGCCCGTCACTTCGCATTGTATTTGGTATCGCCTTGTTTAGTCGGAACTTTCGGGGGCGGGGACGGTCTTGGATGAGGCTTCTCGAGGGGCGCGCCGGAAGGTTCGCGGGGATGATCCAGGCCCCCTGTCGGCCCGCCTTAAGGTCGCGCGGTTTCCCCGGTGCCCTTAGGCCATTCTTGGGCGCTAAGCCTGAGTGAGACCGGGTGTCTGCAAGCCTACCTGGCTTGCAGATGAGAGCAAGCACCTTGGCGGTGATGGCTAGAAACCGTGAACTCTCCCGTATGGCGCCGGGTCGCTACGATGAGGATCTTGAAGGAAAGTCCTGGGGTGAGCAAGCGTCTCGCACGCCTCGGCAACAGCCAGGCACTGCGGTCAGGGAACCAAACCCTCCCATTGGACTGTAGAGTGGATACGGAGGATTGGTAAAGGGCGGGGGCGTTCGCTAGACACCCACGGCATGGATGGGCATGTCGTGGGTGTCTAGCGAACGCCTATGGCTACGTACCAAGGAGGTGCAACTGTCTCGAAGATGCGCACAGCTCGTAGCGGACGCTTGCCACATCTCGTCCTTTAGGCAGGTATGTGCGACTCAAGGATGATGGGTTCCGTCTAGCTGAATGCTAATGTTCAACCCACGGCTTCTCACCAATATTGGGGGAACATTGGCACGTTCTCCGCATCCGCGATGACCGCGATATCGACCAAGCCATCCCGTGAAAAGTGAGCGATATTTCGTGTTTTATACCAGTTTCCCATGCCGCCGGGGCGGCGGCACCTTAGGGCATGACAATTGGCGACTGATACTCCGCCCCCTACCCTATGATAAAAGCCCATCGGTCCCCATTCGACATCGACATGCTCTATGCTGTCGTGAGCGCGCAGACTAGAGTGAGAGCGATGCTTTCGGCACCTTGGGCTGCTGCCACCCCAGAGCGAGCACGTCGGGCAGACTCAAGCTTCGTCATGCCTCGGCGGGGCTACTGGAACGTGGGGTTCGGGAGGTCACGCTGCCGGTCCCTCGATGCACCGAGTTCATATCGAGACGGCAAGATCCCCTAAAATACGGAATACACTCGCGGATAGGTTCGTTCAATTCGGACGATAGTCTCACTTTCGGGCAACGCAAGCGGTGATACAGAGCGTTCCTCAAACATCTCTGCTATGGCACTAAGATCCAGGCCGCTCTCGCCGCCGAACACCTTCTCCATGACACGGGTGAAGATTGACGTGGGCACACGCTCATCGACCATTAAGCGTTCCGCTTGGTTAAGAGTCATGGAGGTGGTGACATAATCGCGCCAACCTTTCTGGATGTCGGGATCCAATTCATTCGGTCGCTCACGTTCTGCCAACACCAACAGTTCCATCCAATGAATGTATACGGCAAAGTCCGCGGCAGTCAGATATTTCAAAGTACGCCATCCCTTTGTCCATTTCACCCAGGGCTTCATAGTGGACCAAGAATTCGGCGGCCATTTTCATCGGAGAAACGTTCGGATATTTTTCGGCCACTTTATGCAAAGCGGCCACGATCGCTTGGTCGCTCCCACTCAGGTGTGCCTTTGACACCAGTACCGAAACCTTCGCCTCGGCATTCTCGCAAACGTCTTCGGCGTGCTGATACCATTTTTCGGCTTCTCGGGTCTGTCCCAGGGCTTGGTACACTCCACCCAATTTCAACATCTCCGCGGCATTGGGTTCAAGGTCCACCGCCTCTCTTAGGAGACGGACCACTGCTTCCCCACGGCCTTGATCAACCGGTTCCTCAATTAAATCCCGCAGCTTGGGTCAAGTCGTACCGTAGAACTGGTCGCGGTCATCACGGCGACGCGCTTTGACATCGTTCAACACGTCATAGGCTTGGCGGATTTCTGCAAAGTCCTCAGGATGGGTGTCCGGAGGAAAGCGGCGCACCAATTCGAGATAACGTTGGCGAATCGTTTCCGAATCCGCCTGGCTAGACACTCCGAGCCCGCTGTACCAGGTCTTCGGCACCGCCTTCGACAACGCCGGCAAATGCGGGTGCCGTTAGCCGGATTGGGTCGTTTGGGGCTTCGCCTTATGCGACCGATTTTTCAATGCCATATGCCCGCTCCCTTCTTCCCCGAACGGTCTTGAAATCTTTCGATCAGAGCAAACGATGATTTCATAAAACTGATAGGTGGGAACGGGGTTATGAGGAGGCCAACCTCAAGTTGGTACTTTACAACACGCCTTCCTCCCCCGATCAGCCTGGATGGTCAACGTCGGCCATTCGCCAGTTTTAAGGACTCCGGGCACCTGCGCAAGCGCATCATCGCCGATACCCCGACGGCAGGCCCGATGGCCAAGACCATCAGTACGTGGTTCCATCCGAGCTCTGGCTGAAGTGCTCCGACCAGATCGATAGACCCAATCGTAATCAAAAAAACCGACGGCCATCTGGAGGGTCAGCGCACTGCCTTGGAGATTCGGAGGTGCCAATTCTGTGACTGCCGCAGAGAACTGGGCAGAATCGGCAATAACGCTGAACCCCCAGATGACGGCCACGAAAAGCGTCAGCCAGGGCGCACCTTGATACGTCAACCCGATGACGAGGGCCATCGCGCCGCTGACGCCCATAGCAACAATGGTGGCTCGGGTCCGACCCCAACGATCTGCGGCCCATCCCCCAGCCAAGGCACCTGCAAAGCCTGCGATTCCGATGGCAGCAAAGCTGGCTCCACTAGCTATGCTGACGAGGACCGATCCTTGCCAATACGAGGCCCAACTGGCGAGCAAAAAGGCTGATAGCCAGGCCCACATGGCATACAGTTCCCACATGTGCCCCCAGTACCCCAGGTTGGCCCACATCGTCGGCCGATCACGCAAGACGGCACCAACCCGATCCCACCGAAAGGTGGGGGGATGAAACGGCCCTGGATGTTCGGGCACAACCCACAGCACCAGTGCCCAGGACACGACCGCCAAGCCAGCGCTGCCAGCCAACACCCCTTGCCAGTGCTCCAAGAGCGGTAATCCGACCAACAGATGGGGCAAAGCGGAACCCAGCGTCAATCCACCAATGAGAATCCCCACAGCCAAGCCTCGTTGCCGCGGGAACCAGCGCGTTATCCACTGCACGGCCACAGGATATACTGCGGCGAGACACGTCCCGGTGAGGGCCCGTAACAAGAACGGTGCCCATCCGCCATGCAGACCGATCAAGGCCGCTGTGGTAAGAGCGGCACCGAAAGCACCCCACCCCATCAGCCAGCGCGGACGCAAGCGATCAGCCAACCCCAGCGTCGCGCTGGTCAAGGCACCCACCACAAACCCTAATTGGACCGAGGACGTGAGCCAGGTGACCGAAGTACCTGATAAATGCCATTGACGCTCAAGCACGCCGTTGATCGCTGACGTGCTAAACCAGACGCTCATAGCCAATAGCTCGGCCAAAGTAATCCACCCGAGGGCCGCCCATTGGGAAGTCGGCGGCCGTTCTTCCCGTCGTTTGCTAACCTGAGGTGTGCTTGCGTCGTTCCGGATCATTATCCTCGCTCCTTCAGGCCTCTCTCCGTTTACCATCGCGCTGTGATGTGGCCAACACCATAGGACGATGCGAGTTTTCATAAAAGATCACGTCGGCTCGCTGAACCCGTTTCCGGTCGCGGTCTCGTTGGAAATTGCAACACCACATTCTATCGGTTTGGTCCTTCTATAGGAATCTTGTCCCTAATCAGAGCAGCATGGCTCGCAGATCTTCTTGTGATGTCCACCGATTGCCTTTTCTCCTCGGTCCTCGACTGGCATGCGAGAACGAATCGAATCCCTTGGCTTCCTAACCGGTCTTAGTGGGACATTCCTAAACCGCCATCCTCGGATGAGTCAGGGATGAACTTCATCCCTGTCATCGCGCGTCAAGTTGCCGTCGTCCGATACCGTTTTCCACAGGATTCCGTATGATCTCCTTCGCATGACTCCCCCTCTCCGTGTTTCTTACACCGTTCTGATGGACTTATCCAAATTTGATCATTGCTGACCACATTTGTCGCCATCTTCCTGCTTCATCACCGGAAGTTTCACGGATCCCGCAAGATCCGCCAGAGCTTCAGGCTCCACAGGCAGACCCCGTAGAACTTACGGCGTTTCTGACGTTAATCGCAGCG
>JAMCVM010000116.1:0-2259 GCA_023475835.1 Bacillota bacterium
TAGCCGTCAAGATGCGGGCAATCGGTGGGAAATCCGTGATAATTGGTTAAGGTCGACCATCGGGCGGCAGACTGAATCTGATTCAATAAGGGGTTAGAACAAGCAAAATGACCGCGGCTGGCTAAATCCGTATGAACGACTCGGCCACTGAGGGTATGGGCACTCGGCGTTTCTTCCAGCCCCGAGACCTCTACATAACGAAAGCCGTGGTAGACGAAACGAGGTTCCCAAACCTCTTCGCCGTCCCCTTTTAAAACATAGCGGTCTGTCTGAAAATCACCGCTCTTGATGAAGCAGTCGATATGCGAGGTATCCAGGTGCCCATCTTTATCCAAATCCTCGGAATAGCGCAAGGTCACCACCGTGCCCTCGGCTCCGCGGACGCGGATGCGGGCCCAGCCAGAGATGTTCTGGCCCATATCAAAGACAAAGGTTTTCGGCCCAATTTCGTGCACAGCCACCGCGGTCAGCGTTTGCAACACGCGAATGGGGGGCATTTGCTCGGAGGCCATGATCCCTCCGGGGCTGCGAACAATCTTAGCCGCTTGCCACGTGCTATCGTCGTAACCAAAGACGTCCCACCCCGGCAATTCCCGACGCGCATCGTACGTCTCCCCGTTTCTCAACCCGTCAAAGAGAATCGGACCCGGAGCCGTTTTCCAGTCGGACCCACTTAAAATCACGCGCTCGTCCCCATTGGCAAAGGCAAGGTGGGCCTGAAGACGGAATTTGGGTTGAGCTCTCCACGGCGCTTGGCGGAAATCCCACACGTCGTCGGTAAATCCGTTGTACCAGCCGTTGCCCAAAATGATCCCAAAAACATTGGTCCCCCCTCGCAAGAACGGGGTAATGTCAAAGGTTTGATACAATACCGTCTGATCATAACGGGTAAAAGCGGGAGAGAGCACCGCATCACCGACTTTGTGGCCATTCACCCGCAATTCATAAAAGCCCAGGCCTGAGACATAGACCCGCGCTTGGACCACCGAGTCATCCACGGTGACCTCCTTGCGAAAATGAGGGGCAGGCACGGCGTGATCGATCTCTGTTCGTCCCTCGGGGCTGCCAATCCACGGTGCCTGCCAATCGTCAGCGGCCAAGAGTCCCATTTCAAAGTGGGCGACCGAACTCCAAGCCGACGGCTGGTCCGCTTGATCCCAGGCCCGGACCTGCCAAAACACCACCTGGCGGGATCCCAGCGTCTTCCCCGCATACGGCACGTGCAACGATTGATCAGAGGGGACTTTTCCGGTATCCCACAAGTCCGCGCTATCGTTGGTAAGTCGATCCACCGATGTGGCCGCCTGAATCTCGTATGCCGTCTGACGAACGCCTCGGACCTCCGACTCCAGTTTCCAGCTTAACCGAGGGTAAGGCGTTTCCACGCCCAACGGTTCCGATAAATGGTTGCAGACTAAATCGAAGACTTTCATGAATACCTCCTAGTTTACTGCTCGGACAGATGGACCGCACGGAGCTTCGTCTGGCGGTCTAACCAAGGATCCTTGTGTAAGCCCCAGTCCGCAGAGACCGGTTAGGCCTAGATTCGAGCTCAACAAATCCTCTTGGAGGGCCCGAGCACTTTTGTAATTCTCAACCCTACGATCCCACCAACAACTTGAATGTCACTGGCGTCCCCACCGTTCCATTCCAGGCAATCGCCCCCTTCGTCACTTCCATGGTCGTCATCGATTCGCCGTCTAAATGGGTTTGCCATGCCTTTAGAATTTTGCCCGGTGGCAGGAGTGCTAACTGACCGTGGCCGTCGGCCACGTCAACCCACGGTAGCCAGGTGATGGTCATCAGCGTTCCCGCATCGGACGTTTCCTCGGCTAAGTCGATGACCTGCACCGCCTGGGGCGTAAATTTCAGAAACGAGGACTCCGCGGGTAGGTCTGCCGATTCCCGTTCCTTCACCATGCCCGCCTCGCCTCGAAGCACCGGGAAGGCCAGTAGAGGCGTCGCCGCTGCCACGCCCATCCGTTGGCTCATCTCCGCCTCAAATCCTGTGTGATGAAGCAGCAAGCGATATCGCATCACCATCTTGCCTGCTTGATCCGCCTTAAAGTTGGTATGCCAGTGGTTATTCATCACCCAACTGACAAGGAGCGGCGATGCGTCTTGGTGGTGTTCGGCGTAGGCGCCGACGGTAAACCCTCCCCACAGGACTAACGGGACGTCAGGCGTTGCCAGGGTGATGCCTCGTTCTTCGTTTGAAACATCGGCCCAAGCGTCTACGCTATAGTAATCCCGGCAAGC
>JAMCVM010000116.1:2269-6709 GCA_023475835.1 Bacillota bacterium
AGGGTATAGGTCACCGTCAGTTGGTGACATCCCTCGGCCTCCAGCTCCACCCTGAGCGCCGTCGACCCGGGCCCGTGAATCGTTTTCAAGTCTTTCACGCGAGTCACTCGAAATATCTCGTGGTCAAGGTCGGCGCGAGTATCGCGAGGCGGACTTCCGGGCTGCAAAAACGCTCGTCCTTTAGGACTAGACACCCGATGCATCACAAATTCTCCGATTCCATACCCGCTTTCCCGCTCGCACCACTGATATCCGTCAGGAAGTGAGACTAAACTTTGAATACTGCCGCTTAAGGGATCCAAGGTCAATTCGAGTCCGTCGTTGCGAAGGGTCCACCGGTTGCCTTCGACCTGACTTGCCGCTCTGGGTGGCCTAAGGGCCATCACGTGATATCCCAGGGCTGGCATCTCCACGAGGCCATAATCGACGGGAGCCCCTGCCACATAGAGTGGATTAACCGGGTTAGCCATTTCGAGATCGCGGGCCAATTCCTGGAGTGGCCAGGCCCCGCCAAAGTCTTCCGCATTTCGTACGCGGGGCAAAATCACCCGAAATTTTTCGGGCCAAGGCAACGGGTTAAACAATAAAACCGAGGGCCGCGTGGCTTTAACCCGACGGGCTAGCTCTCGCGTCGACAAAGTCCAAAGTCGCGAAGCTCCCGCCGCAGCCTCGTAGGCATGCGCACTCTTAGAGTTCCATTGCCCTAAGCTATGGATGGCATCGGGACTCGAGATGCTTTCGGCACTGCCCCACGTGTGTTCGTTATACAACATCAGGTGGCGGGAAACCTCCGGTTGTAAGCGATCGAATTCTTCGCGATCGCTGGGATTCATGCCGGGTGACAGGGCCCGCAACCACCGTGATGCCTCCCACACTCGACCGGCCCAGGCCTTAAGCGCCGTTTCCCGGGCACTCGAGGCCACCCCATCCGACCACCAATCGGTCCAATCACCCCGGCGCACTGGGATATGATTGGCATCCTCACGCTCCAGCCAACCCGGAATGTCTCGAGGATTCACCAAGCGCAACCGTGGCGTCCTCTTGGCGTGATTCCATGCTCGAACGAAATCTACCAGTTCTTCATTCGGCCCGTCGTTATCCCAGGTCACGGTATTGGTCACGGAGAGCACTAAAGACGACAACGCATATCCCTGGCCCTCAATCTTGTCGAGATACGCATCGAGAATCTTCTGCGATTGCTCTAGATCTCTTCCGCCCTTGGTCCACGCTTTGGGTCGGGGAATACCCACATATTGTGCATACCCGTAATGTTCGCCATTCCAGGTCAAGAGCCGCGCGCCGCCATAGCCTTCCCACCAAAATGGGCGCGGTCGGGGCTCGGGCGGCCGAGCCGAGTCCTGGTTGATTCCCATCATTAGGAAATTCACCCCGAGCGCCGTCAAAAAATCAGGCAACATCCAGGACTCGCCATTGACATCATGATTCACTGCACTAGTCACGGGAATATCAAATTCCGTGCGCAGCCGGGTCATGACCTTCAAGCTGGTGAGCAGTTCGCTCGCCGTAAACAGGGGGGTCACGTTGCAGTACATGGCCGTGGTTTCAATCAACCCTTCATGATTCAGCCGCAAAAACCGATCGATATCCTTCGTCGTAGCCTGTCGAAGGAAATACTCGACGACTGCACTGCTCTCTGCCACCCATTTGAATTGTTCTCCGGCGTTGCCCTCTCGGTAGCGTTCCGCCAGATCCATGGCATGACGCAGATAGTCGGCCTGGCGCGCCCATATCACACTCGGATGCTGCGTATAGCCGACATCTAAGTGAGAATGATGGTAGATCAAAATTTCTTGAACCTGATGACCCTGATCACTCACGACGATCCCCCCTTGTGGTTTACCCTCCCAGTCGACCCAACCTTTGACATGGGCCCCTCGCTGGAGTGCATTCGACATTCAGATTTATGAGAAAGACTAGTTACCATGCTAATCTGCAACAGCGGTCATCTCGTGGGCACCTACATTTGCGTCTTAATAGGGGCCTGGGGTGGCTTCCGCGTTCATCCTCGGCCCTATCGCGATGCGGTTTCTATCCGAGGGGTGATCTGGCCGCTTCGAGCCTCAGCGGTCGTTCCGCCGGGATGAAAGACTCCCGGCACCACCGCGCAGGGCAACGCCGAGGGATCCGCAATGACTTCCAAAATCAATTCTGCCGCCTTGTTGCCCATTGCCTCTTCGGATTGGTCGAGCCAAGTCAGCATTTCGTAAGCGGGAGCGGGGGCCAAATCGATCCCCGGGGAATCCACGATGCCCGAATAGTCAAAGCCCACTAACGACAAATCCTCTGGAATCCTTATACGGACTGCCTCAGCCGCACGCCAGATAAGCACAGTGTCCAAGGTGGTGGTGCCAATCACTGCGGTCACCCCACTGAGGAGCCTTTGCTTAATCATCGTCCAAGCTTCGGCTTCGGGCGTCGGCGATTCAGACACCGTCCAAATCTCGTCGCCATCGAGTCCATGGTCTCGCATCGCTTCTTGAAACCCTTCAATGCGTTCGGCCAAGCTTTGCGTCAGTTGTGGGCGAAGGGAGGTCGCCGCCAAGGCAATCCGTTCGTGACCTAAACTGACTAAATGCTCCACCGCCTGGCGAGTCAAGCCCCGTCCATCGCCAATGACATACGAAGTCTCAATCCCGGGCAATCGGCGATCCACCAACAAGAACGGGAACCGATCCAATTTCAATCGCAGGATTTCTTCATTATAGAGCTCGCGCTCCAAGGGACAGATGATGAGCCCATCGACGCCAAGATCGCGCATGCGACGAATCACCTCCGCTTCCTGGCCACTGTCGGGAGCGGTGAGCCCAATCACTGGGTACACCCCGTCTTTAGCTAAACGTTCGGTGACGCCTTTCAGTAATCTCCGCGAAAATTCATCTGGCAGGACTGGAATGAGAAATCCCACGGTTTTAGGCGATTCGGCCCGATCAGAACGGTCCCCCGAAGCTAAGGCACTCGTCGTGGGGAAAGTCCCCTTGCCAGAAATCCTAACAATTCGTCCCTCTTCGACTAAAAGCGACAATGCTTTTTTAATGGTGGTCAGACTGACCTCAAACTGGTCGACCAATTCATTTTCCGTCGGAAGTCGCTCAGCATAGCTGCCAGCGTCCATCTCATCCCGGAGACGGTTCGCTACCTGTTGATATAGCCGATCCCTTCGATCCATCGACAAAGACCTCTTTCCGTGTATAGGGTCAGTGGTGTGCGCCAGCGTGGGCCCGATTCCGGGTCCACGCTAATCGCACCTCCACTCCATGATGATCTTTGTACGGGATAAGATCCAGTCCCTCCACGTTACTTCATCGAATGGAGTCGAACGGTGGCCAACCCATGCGCCTTAATCGGCACGCTCACCGTGCCTGAGGTCCATTCCACCGAGTCCGAGGTGGGGGCTTCCAGCACCGAAAGCCGCGCTGCCCCGGTCACCCGCTCACCCACTGCCAGCACTAACGGTGTGGTCAGCTTTTCATCATGGCGCATGCGGACCACGATGCCGCCCGCGGTTTCAGACGGCTTGACCGCAGTCACTACCCCCGCCTGACTAGTGAGGGCTAAGGTCCCGGCACGAGTAGGCAGCGGTCCGGCTTGCTCGCTTCCGACCAAGCCCATCAGCGGGCTAAGACGCTCGATTGCGGTGCGGGTCCACCGATCCGGTGCTTTCTCGTCATACCACTCAAAGCTCAGAGGAATCTGATGGTGCCCCACTTCTGCGTAAGGATCGGGATGATATGAGGCGCGCAGTAAGGTCACTTCGATGGCCTCTTCACTCACGCTCACTCCATAGCGGGTTGGATGATACACCACGGCGCAACCCTCGTCACCGACGACGGCCGTCCAGCCTTGGGCAGGCACATCGCGACTAGGGACCGGTCGTTCGATTGACCCGGCCGACTGGCCAAACCAGGCGGCTGCCTGATGAAGTGCAGGGAGCGCAAACTTCAGACTCAGCCCTGGCACCCCGTCGTGCGGAGTGCCAAATTCTCTCCAGTCGACGTCGAGCAGCCAGTCGATGCGTGACCGATCCGGATAGACTCTTACCGTGGCCGTGACCTTGGAGGGGCCTAGCGCAGTCTCTCCCCGGAGCACCATGCGCACCGCGCCCACTTCCGCCATGGTCCATCGAGTGCCTTTCACGGCGTGCCGATCCAGATCGGGACCGATTTCCCAGGCACTCATGCCGTTGGGGGCTTCGCGGAACCGTTCTAAGGTCCCAAGTTCCGTCGCGGGCTCGGTAGATCCAGATCGTTTCCACCACACCCCGGAAGTCTGAGCTTTCGCTTGGACGATATGAGCTTTCGTCTGGACTTGAAACCCTTGTTCGTAAAGAGACACTCCGAGTTGGCGAAAAAGGCGGAAGCCACGCGGCAAGTGTTCATGATGCCAACGCTCAGGGGTACTGACCAACCCCAAGCTTGCCAC
>JAMCVM010000039.1:0-3133 GCA_023475835.1 Bacillota bacterium
CGTCGTCCAACAAAGTCAAGGCAACCCTTCGGGCGGCTCCGCCGACCTTGACTTTGTTGGACGACGCCCACCACGATTTTTGTCCCCCAGAGGATTGACAGGTGCTAACATACGAGGAGCTTGTCCATTTATTGCCGTCTTTCCAGTCTATTCCTCAACATCTGTGGTTATGATTTGTTCGCAATACGTATATGTTGTGTTGATCCGGGAGGAAACTCGAATTAATGGACAGGCTCCTAGGTTATGATTTTTCTACCACTAAACCCCAGGTTACAGGACCCGGTGAAAATCGCTCTACGACCTTCAACCCTCGTTGCTCAATCGCTTCCGCAGCTTCATCCGGAGACACTCGAACGCTCAACGGTGGGCCCATTTTCGTGTCGTCTTTCACCCAATCGACCACCACCCAACGGCCTCCAGGTTTCAAAATCCTCATCATCTCACCAATAGACGCGTCTAAATCTTGGACATCGTGATACATCGTATGCCATAAAATGCGGTCCACGGATTCCGTAGCCACGGTGGTATTTTCCGCAGGTCGTTGAATCACTTCGACATGGTCCAAGCGATCGTCCTCTACCCGTTTTGACATTTCCTCGCAAGCATCCACACTGGGATCCACCGCCAGGACCCGCCCTGAGTTTCCTACCGCGATCGCCATCGGAAACGTAAAATACCCTAGCCCGGCACCCACGTCGGCGACCCGGTGTCCCGGTTGAACTTGCAACGCATTCAAAACCGGACCCTTGGGCATGATCGTTTCACGATCGGGGCGTTCCAAATTGGCCAGTTGTTCTCGAGTCCACCCCCCGGAATGGTGATGATGTGCGTGCCTTTCTTCCTCCATCAAAGAACCACCTCCCCAATTGCATCGCTAGTCCAATCCCTAGCTACGCTCTGCTACGAATGATTGCGTCAATCCATCCACTTTACCCTCAGCGACCGAGAGAACTCCCAAATATCAGCCCAAGCCGAAGCGTCTACCTTAACCGATGGAACTCGTTTCATTTTATCAAATCACTGGTTGCATCCCAAATTATCCCTGGCGCTCGCCAGGTTTGACTCATAGGCTGCTCCACGGCATGCCGCCGCTGACGAAGTTCTCTGCTCCTCCGTTTGGTCTTGAACCTATACCCTGGCGAATGGCCACAAAGCCGCTTGGGAAACCGCGACACAACGGGTGGCCGCGCGAGCACGGAAGAAAAACCCCGGAGGCCATCCAACCGTCGGCCCTATTCTCCTCTTGCTTCTTGCCTAAGCGGATGCGCGGGCATGGCATTCCCATCGCAATCGGGTCGCCGAGTAAAAAGTCTTGATCATCGTGCCGATGCGCTCACCGCCCAAGAGTTGCCGCTAGTGTCCAGACTGTGTTTCGAGGAGACGATTGGTCCCGGAAATATCCGAAAATCGGCAAGAAAACGACTACCCCAACTTCTTGGATTTTCATTCTCTGGCCTACCACGACCGGGATCAATCCCGAAACCGAACCGCCTTGGCAGCCGAACCCCGCGGCGCTGCCTGTTAGCCTCAATGCCTATGCTCCGCAACATTTTTTATACTTTTTGCCGCTGTTGCAGGGGCACGGATCATTCGGTCGCACTTTTAGAGCAGGAGATAGGCCCTTACCCTGCGAAGCAGGCGTTGCCGCCTTCGCTGCCAACAACAGGTCGACCAAAGGCCCTAAGGTCTCGGGCCGGTTCAAACCCGTTCGCAACTCTTTTAGGGCAGCGTTTTTGGTCGAGCTCTTCAGGCCTTCAACCACGGGAGGCAGGGGAATGGCGTCGGGATATTTCAGGTGCAAAGCCAACAGGTATTTTACACTCTTCGATATCAATTCGCGAAGTTTCTCGCGTGGCATACAATGATAATTCCGCGCATAAAACAGTGCGTCGCGAAAATGCTGGCCTGCAGCTATGGGTTGGTCGATGTCAATTAGTAGCAGGCCTATCGAGAATAGAGATTCTACCATCCCTGGATCCAACAGCAAGGAGCGTTCATAGGCGACCATGGCCAACTCGGGTCTGTCCCCGGTTCGGTACACGTTTCCCAATCGATTCCATAGGTAGGCGTCTTCGCCGGTTTTTTGCATGATGTCCAAAAAATGCTCCTCGGCCTCCGTCGCCCAGCGCGGCGTAAATCCATCATGCATAGTCAGTTTCCCCACGGCAAAGGTTCGCTTCTCGAAAGACAGACCCGCTGCGGTGATTCGCTCGAGCACAGTAGGACGCTCTAGATCATCCGACAATTCCCAATCAGCGCCGTTACAATGCTCGCAGCGAAAGTATCCGGTGCAGCCCGCACACAAGTGCCCCCCTTCCAGCCTCTCCGGCTGTCTTGGCTTGGCCGAGCGGTGTTTTGGGCGTTGCGGAATCATGATTAAGCCCACTTCATAATCGCCCCATTGGCCACATCGTCGGCACTGAAGACGATGCCAATTCCGTGGATGCTCCAACGGAATCTCATCGCTGCGATGGCCGACGGCCACCCCATAGCGACTAGGGAGGTCCGCTACCGTCAACGGTGAGGGCAATTGATCTTCAGAGATTCCGGTCAAAAGGCTCGCAAGGTGTGGACTGATTCCCACATGATGTGCACGCATGCTCCATACCTGCCTTTCTAAACGTAGTTAAAGGGGTTCAGATTCCCGGTTCGAAGACTTAGCACACCCTCGGGCTTCCTCGGAGACGCGGCCCAAGCGGGCGACGAGCCATTGGCGGATTTCTTTCGCAAAGTTTTCGTGGCGATCCCCTACGAGCCCGCACCCTGGATTAGGCCCCGTCCGGTTCCACAACGGCATCTCTTTGAAGAAAGCCACAGGCCGAACCCTCTTCGGCCTCCCGAAGAGTCGCAAAAACGTCTTGGAGAACGGTCGCATCATCAGGCACACTCCCGTCCTGAGGGCTACTCAGATCGCGAAACGGTGTGCATAGCGCTTGAGTCCGTTGGGCCCGCACATCGGGAACCATTTTGAGTTTTCCTGTTCCCGCCTCTCGGTAGGATGCGGGTTTTGCCTTCGTCTCGGATGTCCATCCGCTATAACGTGCTTAAGCATATTTACACAGACCCATGCAGAAATCTCCTAGATCTGCACATTCCTGAACACGTCTGGAATTGTTCGCTCTTTCGGAGGCCG
>JAMCVM010000039.1:3143-28573 GCA_023475835.1 Bacillota bacterium
TTCGCAGCCTTGCCAATATTCACTAGCATACCCATATTATACACCTTATGATGCGGGGTACATAGATATCATGTGATTTGTTTTAGCAGTTATTTACCCCAAATGTTTCAGCCTGAAAACGGGGGGCCGGGGAGGTTTCGCGGCAATCCCGGCGGTGTCCCGGCTTTGGCGCGGAGGAAACATCCTCCCATGGCTTTATCTAACCGCAAGATGACTTCCTGCAACAGCTTTCCCTACCCGTTTCGCCCAAAGCTATAGGTGTCTCAACTCTTGGTTCATCATGGCGACCCGGCACTACCGCGTTCGCCAAAAGCGAAATCCATGATTCGCGCGCCGCCTAGCGCCTTGACTGAAACCCCTGTCGGCCATTTTCTTCAACCGGCCATGGCCTGAATGACACTCTCGGCAGGCGGCTCCCCCGATCAGCATCGATATCCTGGATGAAATCGGAGGACGACCGTGCTGACGAAATTGCCGGAGCACCCCACCCCATCCTGCCGGTTCTCTGGGTGGGATTAGCGCCGTGGTCGAACGTTTCTGGGGCGAAAGGCGCCTCAGCATGATGCGACGTCGCAGGGCTGGCCGGCGCGCTTATCGGATGTTTTTCGACCAGCGCTCTTTGCTGGTTCCAACGCCTGCGCCGGGAAGAATTTCACGGCGTAAAAGAATCTCAGGACGTCTACCGGCATTCACCCTCGTGCCCGTCATTCAATATTTTTACCTAGGCGCGATCTGGCGATGACTCCACCCCCACTTTTCGTTGCGTTCAACCGAATGTCTTTTATTGAAACAAAGGTGGTACTAACCCCCCACCGTTTTTCCCAAACCGAAGGTCCGATCTTGCGATACGTCCCATCTCGACCCCCATCGGACCTTCTCTTCGGGTGGGAAGCTTCGTTTTCCCCTGCTCACCGCAACGGCAGTGCTGCCATCGCTTCCAATTCATCGCCATAAGCGGGCCACGGTCGTGCACCCAGATCTCCCAATTCCCGATCGCGCACGGAGACCGTCTGATTGTCCTGATCGCGACCACCAACCACCAGCATAATCGGAGTCTTCGCCAACTGGCCCGCCCGCACTTTATATCCTAACTTTTGGTTGCTCGAATCCACCGCCACGCGAAGATTACGAGCGATTAGCGCTTGCTGGATGGCCTCAGCGTAAGCTACTTGATGGTCGGTAATGGGAATTACACGCACTTGTTCCGGGGCTAGCCACATGGGAAATGCACCGGCATAATGCTCGATTAAAATGCCCAAAAATCGCTCAAGCGAGCCCATAATCGCCCGGTGGATCATCACCGGGCGGCGCGGTTGCCCCTCTCGATCAATATAGTTCAGGTCAAACTGCACTGGTGTTTGAAAATCCAACTGCACGGTAGCACATTGCCAACGTCGTCCCAACGCGTCAACCGCGTAAAAATCCAGTTTCGGGCCATAAAATGCCCCATCTTTAGGGTTCAACTGATAATTGAGATGATGGGTAATCAGCACGGATTCCAGTTCGGCTTCAGCCTTGTCCCATAAAGCCAGTTCGCCCATGTAGTCATCGGGTCGTGTCGATATGACCACTTCGTAGGGCATGCCAACGGCGCGATAGACAATGTCAACCAACTCCAACACGCCTTCCATTTCTTCGGCAATTTGGTCCTCACTGACAAACAAATGCGCATCATCTTGGTGAAATCCGCGCACTCGAAACAAGCCGTGCAAGGTTCCCGAACGTTCATACCGTGACAAAGGCCCGTATTCGGCCACCCGCATGGGCAAATCGCGATACGATCGCGTGGTCGAGCCAAAGAGCAAGGCATGACCCGGACAATTCATGGGCTTTAGGCCCATCAGTTCATCCTCGCGATCGACCACAAAAATATTTTCGCGATAATGATCCCAATGTCCCGATTTTTGCCATAGGCCCACGCGATAGATCCACGGCGTCGACACTTCTTGGTATCCCCGACGCTCCTGCAAGGTTCGGGAATAGTTTTCTAAAGTGCGATAGAGGGTCTGGCCTTTCGGATGCCAGAACGGAAATCCTGGAGCTTCTTCATGAAAACTTACCAAATCCAATTCTCGACCCAACTTGCGATGGTCTCGCCGTTTGGCCTCTTCCTGCCGTTCAAAAAACTCGGCTAATTGCTGATCGTCTGGAAAGGAAGTGCCATAAATGCGGGTCAGCATGGGATTCGATTCCACCCCCCGCCAATAAGCCCCGGAAGCGTTCGTTAATCGAATCGCGCCGATAAGGCCGGTGGAGGGCAAGTGCGGACCTGAACATAAATCGATGAACTCTCCCTGGCGATAGGCAGAAATCGTCGCGCCTTCCGGAATGCGATCGATAATTTCGAGCTTAAAGGACTCTCCTCGCTCCGAAAACAACTCCAAAGCTTGTTCACGGCTGAGTTCCAGGCGTTGGATCTCTAGATTTTCGCGGACCAAATCCGCCATGACCTGTTCGATCTTGGCCAAGGCATCGTCCTGCAAGGGTTCTGGCAGTAAGATGTCGTAATAAAATCCATCTTCCAACGCCGGGCCAGTGCCCAGCTTAGCCTGAGGCCACAACCGCTTGACTGCCTGTGCCAATAAATGGGCGCTGGAATGCCGAAACACTCGGCGTCCGGCGCTAGTCGAAAAGGTCAAATACTCAATGTGGCCACCTGATGTCAGAGGACGTTTGAGGTCGATGGTCTCCCCATTCAGGGCACAGGCCAGAGTCCCTGCTGGCTGTCCGCTGAGATCCAATGGTCTGGTGCCTGCCGCCACTTTTACCGCATTGCCTGCTACGGTCACTTCAATCGTTCCATCCACCGCGATACTGACCTCCTCCAGTCAATCTGAGCCACACCTCATCTTACACGCAAAAAACCCCCATTTTGGCGGGCGGCTTATCACCGCGGTTCCACCACCATGAAGGATTCCTTCGCTTGTATGAGCGCTATCGGGCTCTTCCGCCGAGCTTGTCCGCTGGACGCTCCCGGATGGTTGGCGACAAAGCCGTGCTCCTAGGTCTTCTTCCAGCCCGTGCTTCCACGGGAAGACCCTCTCTGGCGGTTGTCCTTGTCACTCGTCCGTTCTTCGCGCACTTACCATATTTAGCCTCAGAAGGCATTTCACTGCTTCAACGATCATAGCCCAGTTCGTTCCGGGTTGTCAATCCGCCATGTCCCGCTGAGACACCGCGGGCATCCCCGACAACAGGTCATGCATTCGCCGAACACCGCTTGAATGGTGCGCATCGCCTCACTGTCGGGCATTTTTCGATGGATGATCACCGTATTAGGTGCCAAGGTGACCAAAAGGCTCACCAAGAGTTCGTCGTAGGTTTGGCTTTCTAAGGCAATGCCCGACATCATGTCGTTTAAGATGTCTTCGCCGAGCCTACGGCCTTCCTCGTCTTCCACATAGAATCGGTCTTCACCAAAAAAAACATGGGCCCTAGCAATGCTATGCTTCGCTTTGGTCACTAACCGACGTAATAGCCCGACGAAGTCATGGTACTCTTTTTCCAGCAGAAAGTCATCGACAGCTTGGTCGACCGCCTCTGCAAACTCTTGAGCAATTTCGGGCCACAAAAACGAGCAGACGCCCTCCAAGACTACCTCGTCGTGATCCACTAGGAAACGGAAGAGTTCGGCAGTGGCCAGATTGAGTCGGTCAGAATTACGCTCCGGGTCGGAATGGAGAGAATGGACGGCGGTGTCGATGATCGTAGTTTGAGCCTCTCGCGCAAAATCGCGATACCGCCTCCTCAGCAGTTGTCCTATCCAGATTTCTGCGCGTTCATCCAAAAGAAACCGACTGATACTGCGAGCGATCGGCATGGCTTGGTCCACCTCGCCACGACGATGGAGCACATAGCCAACAATGGCCGGAGAGACCACTTCACGCCACTCTCCGGATACGCTGCCGGCTAAAAATTCTCCGAGACCATCCAGCCAAACGTGATCCGTGGCGACCACCCATTCTTTGACCATCGGCTCCCCTCCCATTGGAAACGATAACTCCCTTAGTATATGCAGCGGAGGACGTCCTATACTCCGGTGGTCGCGGATTCCGGATACCCCCCATATTTCAATGTTCCTGACGCCCAATTGGCATTGCGCTGGCATTGGGATGCCAAACGCCGAGAAATCGAACGAGACCCCGGACTCACCTGAGCATCCATGGAGCGATCGTCCACTCGGCCCCCCTCTCGCGACCTCTCGAGAAAACTCGTGACCCTTTCAAGCAAATCATCGATCGGCAGTGGGCGTGGTTCGCGGAGTTCAAATATTTGAATTCTCGATATTATAAGATTCAGGGGATGCGCCAGAACGCCTGAAGCGGTTTGCCGTCATTAGCTGAGCGTTTGCATACTCGGGTTGCATCCCATCGGGGGCCACTCGCTTGCCCCCTTGGAATCCTCCATCTCGCAGCCACTCATCACCGTGGCTAACCATCGTTGCCTGATTCTCTCGAAGCCATCCATCATGCCCAAGCCGGGGCAGTGGTAATCGCCGGGGCTCACCCAGGAGCCGCGATAACGCGCTTTAGACACCTAGGCCCCCCGTCCGACAAGAAATTTCACAGATCTACGCATTCTCAAGCTTGAAATCCTCAGCGTCCATGGCGAGAGTCCACCCGTCGGGCGCTGGCGGCGGTTCGACGCGCTCGCCGCCATGAATCAATTGCTCCTGACTCGCTGGGTATCATTCATTGATGCCTCAGGGCTGGCGGCGGTAGAAGCTCCGAGGCCTGAACCGGCTGCAAGCCCGCCGACGCCTCTCTCACCAACGGCCAGGACACGTCACCATACGGATCTACCAGGACCAATCCTGAGGCTCTTCGAGACCTAGGGATAAAGGCTCCCCGGCGCCTTTGGCATCCTTTCCGCCAGCCCGCATGCGAAGCTTTGCCTAAAGACTGGGCGGCTTTTTTGGCCGGGATTCCAAATCGCCGCGCTGGTTCGACCTCGAGGCCCTCACCGTTCCCCCGATCTGGATTTTCGCCCCAACAACCCCACGGTGCTGAGCGCCTAAACCCGTATGCTGATACCATGATCAGGTCGGAACATGCCCTCTCTCGCACGCGCTCTTCACGTCCACCTGTCGCAGCCCCTTGAATATCAACTCTCGGCTTTAGGCTCAGGGTCTTACCGATCCCCCCTCAAAAGCCAGGTCTCAAGGTCTTCTCCGAACGCAGAGAAAGCCGGAGAGTGGCTCCGACTTTCACCCTATGCATCCACTAGCCTAAGCGCGTTTAGTGGATGAGTACGACCCCTAAAACCCCAACTCCCATAGAGACCAGCGCCAGCGTGAAGAGGTTGTGCATCCGAAAATACCCTAACAAAAATCGTGCCGATAAATAGGCCGTTATCCCAGCAATGACACCGCCCAAAAGCGCTGGCACGAGAAGAGAACCGCTGCTTCCACCTAATTTCGGCAATTCGACCAAGGCGGCCGCGAAAATAATTGGAGTGGCCAGCAAGAAACTGAAATGGGCTGCGTCTTCAAAAGATAAGCCTTGTCCCACACCCGCTGTGATGGTGGCCCCCGACCTCGACATTCCAGGAATCAGCGCCAGAATCTGAAAGAGACCAATCTTGACCGAAGTTTTTACGTCCATCGTCGCTAGCGCTCGGGAGCTCCATTGGCGTTTGTGCCAACGATCCCCGAGCAGCATCAGCAAGCCGTTAAGAATCAGGAAGAGGGCTGCTAATAAGGGCTTGGAAAACAAATGGGCGATCGAATGTTTCAGCGCCAAACCGACCAGCCCTGCCGGTATCGTCGCCCAGATAATCATCCACGCCATTTTGCCCTCATGGCTGCGCTGCCCTCGCAACCAGAGCACCCATCCCCGAATCATCACCACCCACTCCCGGCGAAACAGCCAGAGCAGGGCGATTGCTGTACCGAGATGAAGGGCGACGAGAAAGGGCAGGTATCGCGCTCCATGCGTGGGCACGCTGAGATGAATCAAATGCGGCAAAATCACCAATAATCCTAAACTCGAAAACGGGAAAAGCTCTGCAAACCCTTGGATAATTCCTAACAGGGCGGCACTGCCAACCGGCACACACATCCACTCCTCGATCTCATAGCGAGCTAGCAAGGCCCAAGGTTTGTCTCTATGTGTTAGTATACCGCGCCTAGATGAACGGGAGATGAGATCTGGTCCAACGCCTTGCTCGCCTACTCCGTTTGCCCTCGAGGCCAAGGCCCTCCTTCGAATTCCTATGACGCCAGCATTCTGCCCGATTTCGTTCGATCCGGTGTTGGGGTCTCGATCATCGAACCCACCCTCGGTTCCCGTTCCCGGTTCTCTCGTCACGAGTCGATTCATCTCGTATAATCGGTCTAAACCGTGGCGATGACAGCCGAATGCTGTAATCTTTAGCCATCGCCGCGGATCCCAGCCTATCGCGCCTAAATCAGGAGATCTACGGAGTCGGCATTGACCGACAGCGTGTCGATCAGGTCCCAGACCGGGTATTTTCCCAGCTGATAATCGGAACCCCATACCCCCGGCGGCCACGGTCACCCATCTTTGGCCTTTGAACCGCTCCAGGTCGAAATGGCCCATGGATGACGGAAAAGCCGGGACCATCGAGGTTCTGAGCCACCGTCTTCAACCACGCGCAGGGATGCGATGCGCTATCGACCATAGATCGACTTCATGCGTAAATAATCGGACTGAATGGCTCCGTGCAAGGGATGATCGGACGGAATACCAACCATGTCGCTCAACACCCGGTCAATCCCCTGTTGTTGGATGGTCGCTTGCAGTCGAACCGCCTGGGCGTCGTCCCCATAGTCAAATAACAAAGCAGCCGCAATCAGTGACACTAAGTGGGGCGTGTCAAGTCCAAGATCGTAGGCCAACAACAAGGGCCGAACTAAACGGTCGCTTGCCGAAACCTTGCGTATCGGAGAACGCCCCACTCGGACGACGGCGTCCATTAAATTCGGATTCGAAAACCGTTGCAAGATTTTCTGCACGTACACTTGGTGCGACCTTTCGTCCAAATGGTGCTTTTGGATAAGCATTGCGCCGGTCTCTTGCAATACGGCTTCGACTTTTTCTCGCATCTTGGAATTTTCCATGACTTGATGAATCGTGTCGTATCCCTCTAAATACCCGTAATAGGCGGCCGCGCAATGGCCTGTGTTCAGCGTATACAGTTTGCGTTCAATATAAGGAGCCAGCGAATCGACAAAGATCGCGCCTTGAATTTGGGGCGCTCTCTCGATCACTTGAGAACGGTCAATCACCCATTCGGCAAATGGCTCCACCGTCACCGCCAAAATATCCGTATGTTGTTGCAAGGGCACTATCCGGTCCACCACGGCATTGGGAAACGCGATATAGCGATCGGCCTCGCGGCGGGCTGCTTCCGTCAAGTGCGAATACACCCACTTTTTCAATTGGCTGCTGCCGCCCACCATGTTTTCGCAGGCAATAATATTGAGCGACCGCGGTTCTCGCCTAAGCCTCTGCGCGATCCCCCTAGCAATCGACTTAGCAATATCTTTCAGCGCATAGACCCCAACCGCCGTGGTCACCAGATCCGCTTCGGTCACGGCGTCGGCGATATCACTGGAGTCGTCAATGCTGGCCGCAGTCACATTGTGCACGGTGATCGGCGATGCATTGGCCTCGGCCAAAGTGACCCGATAATGGCGGCGTTGCTGCAAGAGAGCAATCTTTTTCTTATTGCGCGTGACAAAAAATACCTCGTATCCAGATTGCGACAGCAGCAATCCAATAAAGCCTCGGCCAATGTTGCCCGCCCCAAAATGGACCGCCTTCATGAGCGGCTCCCTTGCTGAACCAACAGGTCGAAGTCGAGGTCGGTTAAGGAATTCAACCGGCAATTGACCGGTTCAAAATCCAACCCTTTGGTTACCAGGCTAGGCACGGTCACGCAATAAATACCCGCTGTCATCGCTGCTTTGGATCCATTGGGTGAATCCTCGATGGCCACCGCTTCTTTGGCATCGACCTCTAAACATTGCAGGGTCTGAAGATACAGTTCTGGATGCGGTTTGACCCGAGCGACATCACTGCCGGTCCGAATGCAGTCAAAGTAGTGGGTAATGTTGAGCTTTTCAATGAAGTGTTCCACCCATTGCCGCGACGAACTCGAAGCCATGCCAATTTTTAAGCCTTGACTGCGCGCCTTGGCGAGATATTCGCGAACCCCGTCGCGCATTTTTTCAGCCGTCATCAACTCGGCATGGCGGGCTTCGACTGATGATCGAAACGCTTTGAGATCAATGGGCAAGTGCAGGTCGGTCGCTAAATATTCAAAGGGATTAAATGCCTGATAGCCCGTGCCGATACAAGGGGCATACATCTCAACCGTTAAATCCACTCCGTACGCTTCAAATGCTTCTCGAAAGGCCCTATACCAAACCGTTTCGGTATCAATCACTGTGCCGTCAAAATCAAAAATTATCGCCTTAATCAATACTTTGGCCCCCTTCTTCCGTTCATCGATGGCTTCTTCTCTCCGGTGCTTTCGGTGGCACCGC
Source organism: Bacillota bacterium (assembly GCA_023475835.1). Taxonomy (GTDB): domain Bacteria; phylum Bacillota; class Sulfobacillia; order Sulfobacillales; family Sulfobacillaceae; genus JAMCVM01. The sequence continues at coordinate 11,656 of JAMCVM010000039.1, forward strand.
AACTCGTTCGCGCGCATAAACTGACGCGGATCACTCGAACCATCCCATACCACTCGACGGATTGCGATCCGACCAAAACACCCGGCCTTACGACCTTGCGCCCAAGGGGCGCTAGCCAGCCATTTTTCTGAATTCCTGGCCTTGGACCGGTCGTATTTCCGTGCCTTGTGGCCTGACGGCAACACGCGTCTTGTTTCTTGGCACCCTAAAAAAACGTGGTGCCATCGATTCCTACCACTTCCGGCCCACCCACCGGACCCGACCTACGACAAATCCTTAATGCACCAAAATCGAGGCTGACATCCCTAAAAAATCATCGATCATCGATCCATTCGGTGGTGCTAATCCAACCATACCCATGTCTTAGCATAACATTTTTTAGCATCTCTAAAGCTTGACAGACTGGTACAATCCAGCATCCTTTCATGAAGAGATTATGCCAAGTTCGGCTAAATATTACGCGTCCTAGTCGCTCCAACCTGCCTACAGGGGGCCGGGCGAGTCCCGACCCATCGCCCGAAACTCGCTCGGACGAGGAAGACTCCTGGCTTTTTAATTCTCCTTCGACCATACGCTCCATAGGGAAGACCGCAGCATCTCGCCGTAATATCCCTGGCTTGAAGCGATAGGCCCCAATAACGCAATTGGCACCGTCCGCGGCCCGCGAAGAAACCACAGCCGATTATGCGCCAAATAAAACAACCCTTGCCCATCCGCGGCCCAGACCGGATCCGTCACCCCGGTACCCGCATTTTTCCAGACATGCCACGCGCCATCTTGCCAGACAGCCAAGCGACGGGTCGTCATCCATTGATGATACGCCGTCGACAACCCCCAGGCAGCATTCGCGTTGTTTTCAGCCAGGACTCCGGTGCTGAGATTCAACGACGGTTCGATCGCTTCGGTGCCTCGAGGAGTATAGAGCTTTTTACCTTTTCCCTGGGTCACGATAACGATCGATTTATCTCCGGAGATCACTCTCAAGCCGCCAGCCATATAGGCCCACCGGGCCGAGGAATCGAAGCTCAGATAATCAGCGAACGGGAGTATCAAGGAAAATTTGGTCCGTTGCTTGGTTGCTTGAAGCCAAAGATATAGTGGGGCTCCACCGGCCATCAGGGAAGCGGAATACTGAGCGTCCGGCCAGTATATGATATTAGCCGAATCGGGAATAAATCCGGCCAGCAATATCCCTGTATTAGCCACTGAGGGAAAGAGCGTATAGGGGTTCGTCGCACCGTCTTTTCCGAATTGGATCTCTTTCACCACGTCATGGTGATTTTCCCCGACTTACCCTCAGGTGACGGCGTATGCCAAGCGAACGCCGTGAGTCGACCACATCCGGTGAGATTCATCGAAGGTGCCGCCTCCAAGGGTTTTGACGAGACGCGTATTCCGATCATGAATCGCAATGAGTTGGATGCCAGTGGCTCCGACGAGTGCGATGAGATCATGGCCCGGCCGCCAGGCAAAACTGTAGGCCGCTTGGGTCAAAATGACCTTCTTCGCAGAGCGATCATAGAGATGGAGGAGAGGATTCGCCCCAAAGGTACCCGAGGTCGAATAGGCCAAATAGCGTCCATTAGCGGACCATTAGGGATCATCGGCGGACGGATTGGCAGTGACATGCACGAGCGTTCCGGTGGTCGTACTCACCCATAAGCCGCGAGCATTGGTGTCGGCAAACTCGCCAAAGTACGCTGCCATCGACAAGTCCAGGTCGTCTGCGGCCGCCTTCACATTAAGCCCGATCGCTGGCCTCGGCTCCAGTCTCAAGGCCGAAGTGCCATCTCCCATGACCATTGTCGTGAGCAAGAAAGACGTCATCACCGGGATCATTGCCCATCTCAGCCATCGCGGCCGACCATTCCCAGACTGGATCCACTTTTTCTGCGGTTTATTTGACGGAGCAAGATTACTCTCTCCTCTTTCGATATTTTTCGCTTGGGCCTTGCGCATGGCCCGGCCCCGAGGCTTCAGTTCCCCTAACATCAACCCCGTCGCTGACCGCGAGGCTTCGGCAGCCTCGGTTTCCACTGCTCGCCCTAGCGTCTTACCCGCCGGATCCAGCTTCAACTCTATGGACTGCAACCCAAAATCTTTCACCCCGGCGATCTTTCAGACGGATCGTAAAAGGGCACCATCCCGTGGGCCGCCGCCCAGCCACGTTCCAGCAACCCCCGGTCGCGCCTTTCCGAACCTCTTCCTTCGGAAGATCTGCCATCGGCGCCGACCTTCCGGTGACGCTGGACCCCTTCGCCACTTTGCCTTTCGTGTGCCTGGCTTTGGCGTTCCAGGGTCCGGACCTGACGGTCTTTACCGCGAGTCCTGGGAGGAATCGTCCCGGAGTGGGTCTTGGCGCTCGGTTGCAGATAGAGGCGGGTTGGCGGCCGTTTTCCCTGGCCCATCCAGCCTCTGTTCTCTCCATCTCCGCCCTTGAGTGATCTTCAGGTTCTGATCCTTTGTCTACGATGTATATCATGAAGATCCCGTCTTCCCTTACAAATAAAAGTCTTTTCGACGAATTCGAGGACATTGCCTCTAACCCCGAGTTGCATACCCATATCCCTCCCTTTCAACGACCAAGACTCTATACGGCAGGACGCCGACGGAACTCAACACAGTACCTGAATTCAAACGCCACATCCATACACTGAGAACCCTGAGATGCCTTCCGTGTCCTTCCTTATACAATGGCCGACTGCAGGGTTCACGCGCGCTGGCTCTACGTTTCATGCACAAATAGGTGCGCTAACTCGATGTCCCGTTTGCAGTCCTCTAAGTAGTAGGGGTAACCAAACGTGCGTTTGACTCGAGCCATCCAATACGGTCGATTGTGCAGAATCCATAACCTACCTAAATCGTCCCAATGCCCATACGCTTCTTCTAAATTCTTCACCGCCCGATCCACACAGATAGTTCCCCCACCGAACTGGTATCGGTTTAGCTCCAAGGCGGCGGAGAATTTGCAGGCATAATACCGTCCCAAGTGTACCCAGGCTTGAAGGTCGAGCAGTGTGCACGCAGCATGGCCGCCCGCCAGATCTTCGGTCTCTTGCTGTAGCTCGTGAACGACAGCCTCCGTTCGATCTGCCGCGTCTTCCAGGACGTGAATGATGTCCGGAGGCGATTCCTGACATTCGTCGTCCCCCACGCTCAAGGCATTGTGCTGTTCCCGGCGAGCAAACTCGCGGAGGGACAGGACTCCGACGCCCGGCATGGGGGTGCCGTCAACAAAGTCCCGGATGGTTTTGAATCCAGACGTGTAGGACAAACAACTCTCAGGGTGCCACTGAAAGTCGTAGTCTTGCCAAAATAATCGATTGACAGCCGGAATAATTCGGGATGCCGACCGAATGCCCTCCAAGAAACGCGCGGCGTTAATGGATCCGTATTGGGATTCGAGCAAATGCGCCCAGACGACATCTTCGGTGTCCGCATTGTACGACAACCGCCCCCATAATTGGAATTCAAACGCGTGGCGCTCAAAATCATATCGCCAATTCTTGTGGCCGTAGTCAATGTGCTGAAAGTCGGTTCCCCACACGTAGCCATCCGAACCCCAATAAAACCCCTTAACATAGGGCTTTTGCATCCCTCGTACGTATCGTCGAACATAGTCAGGATCTCCCCATCGGTGGGTAAACACATCATCGTTGCGTACGGTAAAGAGTACTTGCGTTCGATCCAGATCGACACCATCCCAGGCACTCCACAACTGTTCGAACTGTGGCAGTGGATGCGAATAGCAATGCGCATTCGAATACTTCCAGCTAAAGTAAAATCTTTCGGGATCCAGATGCGACTGCACTAGGTCCTTAATTTCCTTGCCAGCAGTCTGCATGTTCGTCCGATGGATAAATCGAACGTCGCGCCTCCCCGACGCCTGAAGGGCCTCCAGATAGGTGTCGGCAATCCATTGTTCGCGCCCATACGCCTCGCCATCCATCCATTCGCTCGCCGAAGTCCCAATCCCCCGGAGCTCAGGATACGTCAAAAGCACCTGCAACATCATCTCGCGGAAGTATTCCTTGACCAAGCTAGACTGCTGACGAAATCGGTTGAGCGGCGCGCCAACGCGGTCCGCGAATTTCGCGTACGTATCTCCAAAGTCCCCCACCGCCTCGGGAAGCCCTAGGCCGCGGGCCACTTCCGGCAGCAACCGAATATTCCAGGTAAAGAGATACACGCCGATGCCGCGCTTGGCGGCATGCCGCATCAATTCCCGAAAGAGGCGAATATTTCGATCCACCTGTACGTCGTCGAACGGATTGGCGGCACGGAATCTGGGGGACACCACCATCAGATGAAACGGGTGTTCCGACCACAGGCTTAAGCAATTGTATCGATTGAGGGCCAGCATATCGATGAAGGCCTTCCAGAAATCCAGGTCGAGACACGTCTGTTCATTCATTCGAAATGGATCACCCGACTCAAAGGGCGCAAACGGCAGATTAAATTTGACGCCCCGTAACTCGAGATCCGGTTCGCCACGAATGGGCACATCCTCGGTTAGACATGCATCAGTGCCCATCGCTATGCGCTCCGCCCACTCTAAGGACCCATACAGGGCTCCTGCAGAGTCCCCTCCTTTGATGGTTATCCCCGCCCCCGTCCGTTCAATTCGAAAAGATTGCGGCGCGAGTTCGAGAGCCCGCGCGTTGACCGATATTCCGCTCATCTGACGCTCGGCCCTCTCATCGGATACGAATCGGTCGGTCGAGAAGATCCCCTGGCGCTGAAGACTGGATCGGATTTGACTCACACCAAAACTCACTAGGTCATTTCCGGGGTCGTAAAATATGTTCACAGTTTTCTCCCTTGGATGCTATTGTAAAGCGCCTAGTCTGACGGTTTAACGACACGTGCGGTCCACAGGTACATTATATCGATTGACTCATCGGTTCAAGATACTTGAGTGTCGCACCCACATAACCCGCAGTTTTTAGATGTCACTCTATCCACGACTCCGGGATAGTAGCCGGAAACCACATGCTTCCCCGATGGGACGCGATCAGCGCTCGGGATGGACCAAGTCGCCCGCCAGTGCCGCCCAAGATCCGGTTTCCCTGACCTCGACAGTCACCTTCAGAACATCCTCTTCTCTCCTGACATTTTCTCGGCAGAAGGCAAGCTTCTCATCAGTTACCGGACGTAAGGCACGCCAGGTTTCGTATTCTGACTGCACGGCTTCAGAGATTCTGTTTACTTTAAGGTTCGAAGATTTATAGGGCAGTGGTCGAGGCCATTCACCTCCTTCCGGTACCCGATAGGGCAGGTGCGTACTCGGCTATCATCGACATCGATAGGTTAATACCCGCCTACAGTCCAAGTGCCAGCCCAACAACCGTTGGGCATAAAACAATTTCGCGCCATCCACGAAAGGTAGTGGAACATCCATGGCCTATGATGGCAAACTGTGGACGATTGGTCCGTGAGCATTACCGTCATGGCCGAATGCATCGCACAGCATTAGTTCCGCTTAATCGATAATAGACACTAAACCCTGTGTTCGGAATTGATCGAAGTGATTAAGGACTTACGTCGTCAGATACTAGATTAGTCGCCGTCTATAGATTAATAAATTCGGATACGGATAACCCCACCTGCCGCACAATGGCTCGAACAGTCCCCTCTGGCAACGCAAGATTGATGGGGTATCGTCGTGCGACGCCCGTCGAGTGCGTTTCTCCAAATTTCGCGACTGCCCTTCGCCGCCCGATCGAACTCAAATCCCGCAACTCGAAGTTTGTGAGCCACATCGCGGTAAGACAACCCGGACAATAGCCCTACTTAATCGACCGCGACCGGCGCAATGACTTCCCCATGCCCTGAAAAGACGCGCTGCAGGCTTGGGGGTAGGGGCTCCCCTTATCCTATGGCCCCCAATTCATGGAATCGTTGCCGTGTCCATGGCAGACACTTCTATGACGTCAAAACCTCATTTTTCTCAGGATTTTCAGCATCCGACTTTAGATAACTTTAGCCAGGGCCATCCACTTAAAAGCGGTTTACGGCTCACACCGAATGGCGCACTGACCCCCGAAATAAATTCCGGGCGCTCTGTAGGCTTTTGGGCATTGACTGATATGAATGCCGACTGACAGGTTACTTTGGTAGCATATGAAGGCTTCCGGTCAGTTTGGCGCTGTTCGGGCTTAGATATATACTCTCGCAATGCTTCTGTCAGCCAAGACTCCTTAAACAAACATCAACTCGGCGGGGGCGTCCATCGGTCGATGGGCAAGAGCCACCCGATGATTTCTTCTTTACCACCGATTTGACGGCCACAGCCGCCTTGATATTGGAACATTACCGCGGGCGTTGGCCCATTGGGGAAATCTTTCGCGCTGTCAAGTAACCGTTGCGGGTAGAACCGCCGCAAAGTTGGGCCCAGTTTGGCCCGAGTGCACGGTGATGCTGGCCCTGTTAACTTACAAATTGGTGTGGCTCTGGTATCTACGCACGCAAGGGGACCATCCGCATTGGAACAACGACCGTGGTACTAACGAAAGCATGTGCCCTCATTCATCGAGGCCCTCGCGACTCTTCGGACGACCCTGTGGGTCGACCGAATTTTGGGGGAAACCGCGGCCGGCCCCATTTTCTCAAAAATTACCTCCGAAATTATCCGCATTTTATCAGAGGCCGGATAAGCCGCGGCGGCCTTAAAGAAAAAACCGCAAACTCCACGTACTCGCAATTCTGCCATTATTATGGGGCAATCAATAATGACGACGGTACGCGTCAGACAACAAAAAGTCCACGATGGGTTCCGTCGGGTATGGAAGATGGTGCCATTTTAGGGCGTCGGTGGCGCTAGGCGCGGTTGGCACGATGCCCGGTCAACCACCGATGCATGCCTACAAGACCCGAGACCAGGGCCCACTTCACCTCTCGGCTATACGGTGCTGGCCAAATGCGGCAACGGTTCGTCCTTTTCCTTTTTTAAGCGCCCAAGTCGGCCAGATCCCTCAGCACGAAAACTGATTCCTCGAGATCTCAGCATTTAGGGTTGAAACCCCAAAAAAGCTTCCAAACACAAAAAACGCTTCCGCCTATTCAGGAAGCGATGGTGGGCGGTAGAGGACTCGAACCTCTGAACCTCTCGCATGTCAAGCGAGCGCTCTAACCAACTGAGCTAACCACCCACGTCTATCTTTGGAGGCGACGCCCGGATTCGAACCGGGGAATAGGGGTTTTGCAGACCCCTGCCTTACCACTTGGCTACGTCGCCAACCTTTCGGCACGGAGCCACTGACTCAATTTGGAGCGGAAGACGGGATTTGAACCCGCGACCCTCGCCTTGGCAAGGCGATGCTCTACCACTGAGCTACTTCCGCAATTACAGGTGTCAGTATAGCAAGCTCCACCGCTTACGTCAAGGCAACTATGCCCCCATAATATGAGTGCCGCTGTCCACGAAGAGCACATGGCCGGTGATTAGCCGCGACCAGTCCGAGGCCAAAAACACGGCAGCATTGCCCACGTCGTCAATGCTGATATTTTCGGCAATCGGTGCCCTGGAAGCTACTTCACGAATGGCCGAACTCCCCCCCTTGACCCCCATCATGGCCAATGTTTTTACCGGACCAGCAGAGATGGCGTTGACCCGAATCAGATCCCGACCCAGGTCATAGGCCAAATAACGCACCGATGCCTCTAAGGCGGCCTTGGCCACACCCATCACGTTATAGTTGGGCATCACCCGCTCGGATCCATGATAGGTCATGGTGATGACACTTCCACTTCCCGCCGTCGCAAACAACGGCAAAAGCGCCCGGGTCAACAGCGGCAACGAATAGGCACTGACCTCCAATGCGTGGAGGAACCCGTCCCGCGAAGTATCCACAAATCTACCTTCCAAATCTTCTCGATGCGCATTGGCAATGGAGTGCACCAACACGTTGATTCCGGTCTGGCTATAGCGCTCCTGAAGAGCGGCGACAAAGGCCTCGCGCGATTCGGTTTCGGCCACGTCGAGGGCTAAGATCATGGGAGGACGACTCAATTCGGCGGCCAGCGCTTCCAAGTTTTCGCGAAATCGTTCTGTTTGATACGTCATCACCAAGTCCGCCCCCTCGCGGTCCAGCGCCTTGGCGATCCCCCAAGCAATACTACGTTTGTTGGCTACCCCAACCACCACCGCTCGCTTTTCGCTCAATAGACCCATACGTCATCTCCGTTCCATTGGTTAGTCTACGTTGCCACTAATCATACCCGATCGCAAACCGCAGGCCAACGGGCAGCTTAACCGCGTTGAGCCATCTTCAGCGGAGGAACCGGCCCCAAGAGATAAACTTTTTTGTATTGAATCCCATATTGACTAACCTGTTGGCTCGATTCATTAAAAAATAAATCGATATGGTCGCCAATAATATCCGAGCCGGTATCGACCGCACGAGCTAACCCATAGCCGTCGACAAAGAGGTAGGTGCCAAAAGGGATGACCGAGGGATCCACGGCCACGTCTCCTTTTTGCAACGGTTCCCCGTTCCAAGCTGCAACCGCCCCCGCCGGTCCATTCATCGCATAAGACCCGTTATAGGCCGTCGTCATCATAGCCAGCACCCGATCATAGCGATACGTGGCTCCATTCACAATGAGGCGATTGGCTGCCGCCGTGCCCACCACAATGCGTTCGGCGGTGGGTGCTGCCACCGTACGCTTGAGTCCTTCAACCCCGTAAGAAAAGCCTGGTTGCCCTGGTTGCAGGAGCAAGGACTGGCCTTTTAGGACGTTTGGGTCCCTTGAGGTGAGCACCGAATAGGGAACAGCCCCAAATTTGGGCCGTTGATAGAACATCCCGCCGGGCTGCCAGGGCCAAGATATCCTGGCCCGAGGGGCCGAACTGTCACGACTTTGAGCCGGACTCGAGGGGGCGGTCAAGACTGCCATTGACAACATCCACAACAAGCCAGCCCAGATCACCCGGGATCCCGTTCCCCATCTCATCACCCGCCACCCCCCGCTTCATTAGTGTGTCGGTCATCCCTCATTTCACACCCGCCAAAACTTGCGTGCGGCCCTAAAGCCCTGACTACCCCGGAGATTTTTGGGAAAGATAGGGCAGGAGTTGGCTGAGCGGCAACGCGGCCAGAAACCCCTCGTGGGCCTTATTCCCGGTGACAAACAAGGTGTGGTCAATGAGAATCGGACCAAACCCATTGACCCAGGGATCAATCCGAATCGAGCGCAGCAGCCCACCTTCGGCCGTCATCGCAAATAGCAGGCCATGCGTAGTCATCCCGACAATGTCCCCGTCAATCCAGGTGGTCGGACGGGTGATGGGATCCGGGAACTTCACCGCCCACAATGGCTTGCCTGACACGCGATTAAACGCAAAAAACTCTCCGGTAATCGCATTACCTACAAACAGTTCGTTCCCGTGAATCATCGGCGTCGATCCCTGCTTATAGCGCGGTTCAAATCCGTAGGCGATATCTCGCCGCCAAAGCAGACGGCCGGTCTTAGCATCGATGGCGAACAGCATCTGATGATGTTTCAAATTCTCCAACGGCAAATACGGAGATCCCAGCATCGCTTCTCCATAAAGTTCACCGCCGGCATAGGCCAAGGGGGTGTCGTCGACGGCCCCGATGGCTCCGACAATGAATTTCTTCCAGACCACACGCCGCTGGATCAAATTCACCGCCACCACCGCATCGGGCCCACCCCCACCGACATAGAGCATATGCCCAACAATGCGCGGGCTCGATCGACTGACATAGACTCCAATATTCAAATGCCAAAGCCGGCGACCGGTCACCGCATTGAGCACGATAAGCTGGCGGGAGCCATTGACCACATAGAGCTTGCCATCGGCATAGGTGGGCGAGGGTTGATCCGAGCCCACGGTGGGGTATCGCCACAATTCTTGGCCCGATACCGCAGAAAAAGCAACGATAGCGCTCGGACCGGTGCCTCGAACCGTCGTCGGTTCTATCGTCGGCAAAGGAAAGGCAAGATGGCTGCGAAAGACCGCGTTGCCTTCACCAACGTAGACTCGACCCTCGGCGACAATGGGTTCTGAGTTCAAAGCGTTGGGCAACAGATGTTGCCACAACACCTGCCCATTTTCCGGCCGAATAGCCATGGTCATGCCTGGATAAATGGCCCTTGGATTGCGCCCGCCGCCACTCACATTGACAAACAGCTCATGATTGACCACGGGCGTATCGCTGCTGGCCATTGTCGGTAGTTGCATCAGATAGTTGGGACCGGGAGGCGAGTTCTTGTCCAAAAACGCCGAGTTATTGGTAAACGCGCGATGAATCGTCGGCCAAGCCGAAGGTGTTTGCCCCAATGGAGATTCCGCACGCACCCACACCATCGTCGCCGGAGGATACTTCAGCGGAACAAACGCCGATACCGCCATGGCTGCGAATAGACCCAAGCCCATTCGTCCCATAGCCCTTTTGTACTTTCCATTCACGAACGTAGCCGCCTTTCTTCAGCAAATCTTAAGGTAATAGATTTGCTAAAGAGATTCGCCGTGCCCCGATGATTTCCTGCCCGAGATACGGTTCGGGACCATGGAAAATTCTGCTTCGGCTGTCCTATCTTGCCAGGTTGCCCACTGAAACAGTTCAATGACCAACAAAGTCAAGATCAGAACGTGCAACGAAGAGCACCAAAGGCACACCGTGCCCAAGACCACGAACTCCACATAAACCAAGTAGAGCACGGTGGCCGCCCCCACCATCGCCAAGCTGCGGCCTACCCAGAGGGCTTGGGGTCTAAATATCACCAACACACCATAGCTGACAAACCAGAAGAGACCAAAGAGGCTCACCGGCAACCCAAACCACGTCGATTCAGGACTGGAAAGCACACTCTGACAGTCCACAAATCCATGGTCGCTGCACACTAAAGGAATGCGGGTATCGTAGTGAAGCAAGGTCAAATAGGCTGCTACCAAAATCCCGGCAATGATCAACGCAAGTTGCCCATAGCGAGCGCGGGCGCTCATGACGGCACCGTCGCCGGAACATGGATGCCCACCAATCGGCAGACATTCTCGGGCTGACGTCCGTCGACCGCACAAAGGGCGGCGGTCAAGGCGTTGGCGTTAGCCAAAATACGGTCCGCCAATGCGCCTTTGCCCGAACGCACCGCAGCACTAATGGTCAACCAACTTTTGTGGGCCAAAAGCCCGGGGTCCACCGAACTTCCGATCCACACATAATGATCCCCGACCAGCACAAACGGGAAGGATTCCGCGTAATTTTCGGGAACAAAAGGCGGACCATCAAACTTTTTAAATGCCGCTGCCTCCGACGGCGTCAGTTTCATTAATGTCGGATAAAATCCTCCGCGGCTGTAGGAAAACTTTCGCCCTAAGATTTCCATAAGATGGACGCTCAAATATGGGCTCTTATAGGTCGCCCCCAAATAATCGAAGGTTGGCGTATCCGGATAGCTGTCCTGACCGTTGGACTTCATCAGACGGATCCCGGAAAAATGACCAAATCGCGACAGAGCAATGGTCATGGGCCAGCGTTCGGCGGCACAAAACGGGCAACCCAATGCCCCTACGTAAAGAAACGTGGGTTTGGCTGGGCTTTTAGTAATCTCGCCAGGAGTAGCTCCTTGAGTACCGATCCCCGCCCACACCGAAGCTGGAATCTGGGTCACATTGGCCACCACCTTGGCCGGGGCCTTGGCCCCTATCCCATAATCACTCTGAGGATGTTTTCTCAATAGTGCAGCCGCCGCGATGGCTACTAAAATAAGTAAAATAGCGAGACCCACCATTAGCGGAACCCTCGACGGCTTTTGGGCGCGATAATGCTGATTTTTCACGTAATCACCTCATGGATTGAACTAATCCCATTTTACTCTACGTCCGCGGGCGAAGCCTACCATGACGGAACCTGATCGCAAAAGTAGCGGCCGCTCTAAAGAGAGCGACCGCTACCGGTTTTCCCCCAGAACCTTATTTTCCAGTTTCCAACACCGTCTCCAACTCCACGGCAATCCGAACCTCGTCTCCGACCATCACCCCACCGGTCTCTAGCACTTGGTTCCAGGTCAAGCCATAATCTTTGCGATTGAGACGTGCCTCGGCACTAAAACCGGCTCGAGTTCCTCCCCAAGGGTCTTGATTGGTGCCGAGGGCTTCAACTTTCACCGTAATCGGACGCGTGGTTCCGCGGATGGTTAAGTCTCCGATTACATCGTAACGATCTTTGCCGGTCGAACGAATCTCTTTGCTCTTAAAGGTCATTGCCGGAAAATGTTCGACATCAAAGAAATCTGCTGAACGCAAGTGGTTGTCGCGATCCGGCTGATGAGTATCCACGGAACTGACATCGATAGTCAGTTCGGCGGAACCCTGGCTCAGATCCGATGGATCTCCCATAACAGTGCCCGATAGTTTGCCAAAACGGCCCCGAACCGTAGAAATCATCAAATGGCGAATCGAAAATTCCGCGCTGCTGTGGTCGGCGTCGACGATCCACACCTGATTTGAGTTAGACAAAAATATCACCCCTTCTTCAGTGTAATCTACTTCTTTTTTCTTATCTACTATCGATTTAATATAATCACTGCGTCCCTTCTTGTCAATAGGAGTATAATCATGGGTATCGGGGGTGAGGTAAATGGATTCAGAACGTCTATGTCCCAAATTTGAGGCTGCGTTTGAGCTTTTAGGCAAACGCTGGACGGGATTGCTCCTGCGGGCGTTGTTGATGGGACGCCATCGCTTCTCTGAATTCCAAGAGATGATTCCTTTAATCAGTGATCGCATGCTCGCTGAACGTCTGAAAGAGTTGGAAAGTCTGGGTCTTATTGAGCGTCGAGTCTATCCCGAAACTCCCGTCCGCATTGAATACCACTTGACCAAGATGGGTCGGGCACTAGAACCGGTCATGGACCAGGTCCAACGTTGGGCAGATCAATGGGTGATGAATTCCCCATTGGCGCTCGGGCGGCGATGATGCCTCCTGGCCCGAAGATTTACGACACGAAGCAATGTGAGGTGTAGGCATCCGTCTTGAAGCAATATGTCGAAGCCACCTATCAGGTGCCCTGGGAATCTCACCTGGAACAGCGCGCTCACGCCATCGCCGTGGGAATGACGGTAGGTTCATGGACCGATGTGCCCGCCTTGCAACAACCCCACCTGCGCGCTTTTCTTGGGGAAGTATCCCGCGTCGAACAACGAGATAGGCTAGGCATTTTTAGTATTCGTTACCCCTTAGACAATGTTCGCGCTAACATCGGTTCACTTTTAACTGTAATATTTGGCAAGCTGTCTCTGGACGGTTCGATCCGATTGATTGATTTAAGTTTGCCCGATGTTTACCTTTCCCAGTTCCCCGGCCCTTATCTCGGGTTAGATGGTCTCCGGTCGCGTCTTGGCATCCACCGACGGCCTTTGATTATGTCCATTTTTAAAAGTGAAAACGGGCGCACTCTGCAACAATTTCGGACCGCATTAAAAGATCAGCTCGACGGCGGTGTCGATTTTGTCAAGGACGACGAAATCTTTATCGCCGACACGGACTGTCCCTTATTAGACCGTGTCCAGGTGGCGGCCGAAGTGTTGGCCGAGCGCTATCACCAAACGGGGCAAAGAGGCCTGTATTTTGCCAATCTGGTCGGCACGCCGCAAGAGATTTTCGATCAAGCCTTGAGCGCTCAAGAAGCCGGCGCGAGTGGTTTCTTGCTTTCACCATACAGTCAAGGTCTTGACGTGCTCACCGATCTGCGGCGGGCTCACCTCGAAGTTCCATTGATTGCCCATCCCGCGTTTTCCGGAGGACAAATCCGCGACCATGGCTTTGGCATAGACCCCGCCATTTATCTCGGACTATTGCCGCGCATGGTGGGTGCCGACATCGTCCTCTTTCCTTCTCCTTACGGCTCCGTCGCCCTCAAAAAGCAGTCCGCATTGGCAATCTCGCACGCACTCACCCACCCGAGCGTGTGGCCGACCGTGGTCCCCGGACCCTCTGCCGGAATTCACGTGGGCATGCTCCCCCAACTGCTCCAGGATTTCGGAGTCGACTTGGTGGTCAATGCCGGCGGAGCGGTGCATGGTCATCCTCAAGGCACCCAGGCAGGAGCCAAGGCTTTAGTGGAAGGGGTGAAGGCGTGTCTCATGCAAATGCATCTGTTCCCAGCCGAAGCGGAATGGTAACGGAGCCGGGCTCGTGGATCATTGTCTCAGATTTCGATGGGACCATTAGCCAAGAAGACTTGGTGGTGAGCTTGACCACCCATTTTTCGGACCAAAACGTTGCCCTCGTGGAAGCGATGCAAGCAGGAAAAATCAGTCTGCGCCAAGGCCTTCAAAAAGTCTTCGCCAATCTCAAAAGCGCTGATCGCGAACGCTATCTAGCCTATGCAGTGACCCACGGTGCCCTGCGCCCCGGATTTGAGCCCGCCGTGCAGGCGTTTGCCCAATGGCATCTTCCGTTTTTTGTCGTGTCCAATGGGCTTGACTTCATGGTCAAACCCCTATTGCACGGTTGGGTTTCGCCCTCGCACCTTTATTGCAATCGGGCCAATTTTCAAGAGCCGACCATCGCCATTGAGTGGCCCTGGCCTTGCCTTGCCGATTGCGGCGGCGGGTGTGGACTCTGCAAGCCTCGGATCGTGCAATGGCTCCGCCTGCGCTACCAAGCGCAAGTCGCCTTCATCGGAGATGGGCGCACGGACTTTCTCGGTGCCGAGGCGGCCGATCTCGTCTTCGCGCGGGCCGCTTTAGCTCGACACTTTGACCAACACCACTGGAGCTACCTCCCCTTTGAGACCTTCGACGACGTGGTGCGCGGCATCCGTACCCGCCTCCTGAACCCTTGCCTCCGCTGCGCGGAGCCTAGCCTCGGGAATTCATCCCGCCGTCAGACCAGTTTCAGCGACACCCGCTCCTCAGATCCACAATCGACCGCGCCTGAAAATCGCCTCGCTAACCCACGGAGGGTAAGATGACTGGAATTGAAGCTTGCCACGATTTGATCCACGCAGCTAACCGATTGGCGCGCCAAGGCTTATTTCGCGCCACCTCAGGCAATCTTTCACTCCGACTTCAATCGCATCCACTCACCCTGGCGCTTACCCGCAGCGGGTCGGACAAGGCCCAGTTACAAGCCGATGACATCATTGGTTGGTGCGACCAGCAGGTCCTTTGGGGAGAAGGTCGGCCATCGGCGGAAACTGGCGTGCACCAAGCAATTTACCAAAAGACCGACGCTGGAGCAGTGCTGCATGTGCATTCGGTGGCCAACAACGCGATTTGCGCTCGGATCCAGACCTCGTTTCTTTGTCTCAGCGACAATGAGATGATAAAGGCGCTGGGTTTTTGGGATGAGGGGGCCGAACTGAGACTGCCCTTAATCGAAAACCACACCGACCTCATTCGGCTAGCGGACGCGGCGAAGCGTGCGGTAGTGCCCGAGGTTCCCGGTTTACTGATTCGAAACCACGGCCTTTATGCCTTCGGACAGACCCTAGCGGATGCCATTCGCCACCTAGAAGCCTTCGAATTTCTATTCGAATGGCAGCTTCAGGTGAGGTCAATTTCTCCTCCGTCGCCCCGATGAGGACCCTTGCTGATTCGTGCGTCGCCGATGCACTGATGCTTAGGTCGGCCTCGCGTCGCCTCATTACACCCAAAGCGTCGCCTCATTACACCCAAAGCGTCGTCATCAAACTCACTGAGCCCCATTTAACTGAAGGAGGACTCCAACATGGCAACTGTTTCGATACAGCACGCAGGCATCCAGGAATCACTCGATGGCCCGGCCGCCCTAGCCTTTCTGGCGGATCATGGCGTACGGTATGAATATTGGGATGTCTCTCTGGCCGACCGCGCGCTTCGGGATCGGGCCACTTTAACCGACGCAGAAAAATCTGCTCTCATTGCCCCTTTCATGAGCTCTCTGAATCGCTTGGCCCACGACTATGGCTACATCTCCCACGATCTGATCGTGCTCAATCGCGAGGCCACGGCTAACCTTGACGAGCTCTTAGTCAACTTTCAGCGGGAACACCATCATCTCGAGGACGAAGTCCGTTTCATCCTCGCTGGCGAGGGCGTTTTCACTCTCACCCGCGACGGCGATACCTTCAGCGTATTGGTCACTCCGGGAGATTTAATCAGCGTGCCGGCAAAAACCCGTCATTGGTTCACCTTAACCCATCGTCTCAACGTCAAAGCCATTCGGTTGTTTCAGACCGAAGGCGGATGGCAAGCGATCTACCAGGCCGAAGGCACTTTAACGTCATAGACCCCACGGCTAAAGCCGGGAGCTTGTCGGGATGCATTCCTGAGAGTCTCTAGCTTTTGCCGGAAAGCCCGCAAGGGCGCTATGACCAGCCTTAGCCGCCGGGATCTCGGGAGCGAGCGGCTCCGTTCCTTGGGTGCAGACCTTGGGATGCTTCTCCAGTCTCAAGCTCTCTGGTCCTCCGTTAAAAGCCAGCTGGGGTGTTGCGAGCGGTGCGGAGGGATGGTGCGACCTTTTGGAACCTTGGCGAGGAGAGCGATTCGCAAGAGTCCGTTACCAGCCCCTTACGGGGCTCCGAAAGGAGATAGCGTATTATGGTCTTTGTCTTAGACGCTCATAAGAATCGCTTAATGCCATGTACCGAAAAGCGCGCCCGCCAGTTGCTCGAACGCGGTCGGGCTCAGGTGCACCACATGGCTCCGTTTACCATCCGACTGAAGGACCGTACCGCGCAAACCTCGGTATTCCAGCCGATCCGGGTCAAGTTCGACCCCGGCAGCAAGACGACCGGGGTGGCCATCATTTTGGAAGGGGCCAAAGGCCCGAAGGTCATTTTCTTCGGGGAAATCGTCCATAAGGCGGGCATCAAGGTTCGGTTGGATGCCCGACGAGCCTTGCGCCAAAGTCGTCGGCATCGGAAGACCCGGTATCGGACGCCTCGGTTCCAAAACCGCGAGCAG
>JAMCVM010000054.1 GCA_023475835.1 Bacillota bacterium
TCTATCAACTGCATTCGTTCTCAAAAATCGAAGGGGCTGGCCCCTTCTTCTTCAGTGTGCCCGGAACGCCGATGGGTCCTGTTCCAACCATGGCAGGGGTCTTCAAAGGGCTGACACTCACTCCCCCTCGGAGGGTTCAACAACGAATTCCAGTCAGTTTGTGCCGATTCCCTTGCGGTCTATACCATAGTATGCTTCAGAGCTGCGTGCAGGCAAACGCCATTGACAGAATGACTGGCAGAGCGCTACTCTAAAAGCAAATTAGTCTTACCGTTGACGTGGCCACGACCTCTGAGTAGCGCGATCCATCTATTAGTAGCTACATAAAATCCACCCAATCCCTTACAGGGATTGGGTTTTTTGGACCCCTGTTAGTGACTACAAATTCGCCCCCCTGCCCCGAAACCCGCGCCGTTACGCCATTTGGAAAAAAATGGTGCCAAATGTAGGTTAGAATTGACAGCAATGCCCCCCGGTAGAGGGTTCAAACTACGCCTTCATTCTTCAGAACTGAAGCTCAATCTGAAATCTTGACGACAAGAGATTTGTTTCGTATCATTAAACGTGACAGTGCTCATCACGCCTAGCGCGCAAGCGATGCGAAACCCGGTGAGCCATTTGCTGTAAATAGGGGAATATCTATGGCGTATCGTGTGAAAGTGTGAAACCCGCGACCACCATTGAGCAACAAGTGGCCATCCTTAAAAGCCGCGGTCTAGTGATTCCGAACGATGCTACCGCTACAGCGATCTTGCACCGCATCAGCTACTACCGCCTTTCCGGATATCTCGTGGATTACAAGCGAACAGACGGCACCTACATCCCAGGAACCCAGTTGTCGACTATCTACGCGATTTATTGAGTTTGATCGCCGCTTTCGGAACCTTCTATTGGGGATGATCGAACCCATTGAAATTTCTATTCGGACCAAGATCGCTCAGTACCTTGCGGTGGCTTGTGATCCCCTAGGAGCTTGTCCATTTATTGCCGTCTTTCCAGTCTATTCCACAACATCTGTGGTTATGATTTGTTCGCAATACGTATATGTTGTGTTGATCCGAGAGGACACTCGAATTAATGGACAGGCTCCTATATACCCGGCATTAAAGATCTGATACTGGTACCGACCAGGTTTGAGCGCCTTGGTCTTCTTCATCAAGGAGTACGTTTCAATTCTTTAGTGCCGAATATATAGCCTATCGCGACTCAATCTACTTTGTGGATGCAACCGACCATGGCAGTCAATTAGCGATCATAGACGCCGAGATCGCACGGAGTCGCGAACCCTTTGCGGATCATTATCGGAAATACTATGAAGGCACCTTTCCGATTTGGGTGGCGATCGAGATGATGTCCTTCGGGTCGGTGTCCAAAATGTACAGCAATTTGGTTCGTACCCATCGCCAACGTATTGCCAAACCGCATTACGGACTGAACGAAAAAGTCATAAGCCAGTGGCTTCGGAGCCTAGTGACGGTGCGAAATGCCTGTGCACACTTTGCTCGTCTCTATCGCCGAACTCCCACGTTTCAGCCTAAGATCTGTGATGACGATCGCGCAGATATTCTGGCGCCTCAGTCCTGGTTCACGGTCCTGATGGCCGCGCGACACCTCTATGAGCCGTGGGCTGACTGGGGGCATTTTGTGACGGCACTTGAAACGCTATGCGACGAGTATCGAGGTGTCGTTGATGTCCGGGATATGAGGTTCCCCTCCAATTGGGCCTATGTCTTAAGACGTCCTTGCCGACAGAAAATTCCAACCAACCATGGTTCGTAACCCATTGAGTCCGAAACGCCGCACATTCCAACGTGGGTTACAGTTGTCGAAGCGTGAAGTTTGCGTGATTACAAGGGAAATTCTAACCTTAGATTGCCGATATATGGTCGGCCTTAAAGATTGATGGTTTAGCCACCCATCCAACGGGCCAATTTGGGGCTGGTTATTTTTCCTGTCCTGCTATCCTGCTGTTCCAAACCAGAGAACAGGAGGAATGTCGTCGTGTCCACCATCGCCCAGCGGATTTTCGGAAAAATCGCGGATCGCCTGAAGGCCCCGGAGTTTCTGGACGCCTACGTCCGACGCCCCGAAGACTTTTTCGCGACATCGGAAGTGGGATCTGCCCGCCGTCGTCGGGATGATCTTAAATCGGATCGACCGTACGACAGCGGTTGAGGTGCAAAAATTTGTAAAACAGCATCTTCCCAACGTCGGGCGTCTGACCAAACCAGCCTTTTCGCATTTCGCAAGCGCGTGATAAACTCCAGCCCGAAGCCTTTACCGATCTTACCCATACGCTCATTGACGCCTTTTATGCCGAGGGTAAGTATCGGCCAGTGAGCCATTTTATCCCGGTGGCTATTGACGGCAGCATCTTAGAACTCCCGAACACGCCCGTTTTGGCGGAGGCGTTCGGCACCCTGTCGGAGTTGGCTCGGGCGCGGATATGTCACGCATATGACGTCGCCAATGGCCTCTGTTTGAGTGCCGTTGCAGTCTCGTGCTCCACGGGCGAACGCGACCTGGCGCGGCTCAATAGGGCCGAAGTGCGCAAGATTCTCGGGCCAAGCTATAGCATTTTATGGTTGTGGGATCGCGGGTTTCCGTCCTTTCCCTTCTGGATGGAGTTGGATCACGCTGGCGAAAAAATTCTCATGCGCGTGCCGACGACATTTTATCCCGAAGAGTTTGACCCGGTGGAGCGTGATGCGTGGGTCACGATTACCGTGACCCCAAGCCGAGCCCGCCAATTCGCAGCACAGGGGCATCCGGTGCCCATGGGCACCGAACTGCCTCTGCGTGTGATCAAGTTGGTCTTACCCAATGGGACGACTGAACTTCTCGCCACCCACGCGTCGGAGCAAGAGTTGCCATATTCCATGGCGGGAGCGGTGTATCACAGCCGATGGGGTATTGAAAGCCTCTTTGACGTCCTCAAAAATCGGTTTGAGATTTCCAACTTTGCGGGTATTTTACCGACTGCGATTCATCAGGAACATCAGGCCACCGTTCTCCTGGGCAATCTGTATACGCTGGCCGAAACGGAAGCTCAGGCCTTGTGGGATGCTCCGCAAGCCGAGCATCCCGAGGATTACCAGTACGAACGGTATAAAATCAACACCAGCGTGGGCGTTGGGCAAGGGAAGGATACGTGGATGACGATAGTCTTGGCGGAGGATCCCCCTGCCCGTGCTCAGGCGTTTTGGACGTTCATCAACGCGCTTCGGCGGAACGTCACGCCCATTCGGCCGAATCGTAGCTACCCCCGAAAGCCCGCACCGCGGGCCAATCGGTTTTCCCATAAATGTCGCCGTTCCCTTTAGGGTGATAGGCTAAAAGGAACGATCGGCCTCAAACTCTATCAGACGCAATGCCCATACGGCAAAATATTGGGACGAATAAAGGGCTTCGTCGGAGGGATGCCCAATGCCCAAGGAGGCTCAGCAGAGTCTCACCGGCCGCGAATTCTCTCTGGAGACCCTACCACTTTCCGTGCGTCGAGCACGTCACGATCCACACAGCCTCCCCGTTCATCCCGAAAGCGTCACTGGCCCTCATTAGTTATCGTATTATACCGATAATTTCGTTAATTTGGCGATCGTTAAGTTGACAGCATTGGGTTACACCCTTCAACGTGAGATCGCCCGAGAACGGAAAGAGTGGATGAAAGTGGACCATCCCTTCGGGTCAATCGTGTAAAATTCTCGATATTTGACGTCATCTTGTCATATCGGTTGCTAGAGGACCGACGCGATCCTCGAACGATCATCTTTCGAGGTCGCATCCGTGCGAATTTCAGAGTCCTCGGTCTGGAGTCTTGCGACTGCTGCACGCATTCTCTAACATGCATCCCCAGATGAGTCAGGTGGGACCCTATCAATGGAGGACGTAGAGTAAAATTGGTGATCACAGTTCCCCGAAAAGGCCGTAATGCGCCCGAAAGCGGCGAGAAGTACGGCGCGTTTCCTGCTACCTGACTTATCTGGGGATGCATGTTTTCTAATGCCCAACGCCTTGATTTCTAGCGCGTACTCACCACCCCAGGGGATCAGCTTGAAGCATCGGCCCGCATCGATCTCGGGAGGGCAACAGGCGCCGCCTCCCTGAATACCCAGCCTCGAATCCAGCGCTGTTTCCCTTGGACATACGGCAATGGTAGAGCCCACCGTAGCCTCCCGAACAAGTTTGGGGTCGGTGACCGTGGAGTGCTCCACGGAAGTAGCCTTTTTGGAACTGAGCTGCGTGCGGGTCCAATGTTTCGTTTTTTGGCAGTGACCGGATACCCCGAAGCCTGGTTTAGTGGGATGCAAGAGCGATGCCGGGCTCGTTGTCCAATCGTGCAGCGTGGCCCGCGCGGAGGACACCACCGAGCCCGGAAACGAGTCGTATGCACCCTCCCCGTGCTTCTGCCATCAAGCCTTCTATCGAACGAAAGCCCGGTCGATGCGAGGGTCACGTACGGAAGTTCCAACCACCATCGCCCATTTCCTTGGTCGCGACTCACTCGCATGGGATAGGATGATCGGGGCCTGCAGATGGGGTTGAGTCTCCCTCACCAGATCTCCGAGGACTCGCCGATCAGCTCCCCCTCCTTACCCGTGACGAAGTATCCGTAATACCTGTTCCAGTTCGGCGGCCTGGCGTTCAAACATCATTGTTAGCTTCTCCCGGCTCTCCGCTTTGACCTTCCACATCATGGCAAATTCAAATTCTCCGCCGAACGCGGAATCCTCTGGGTCGGACCTGCCCAAGAAAAATCCGATATCGGCATCGTCGCGATGAATCGTAAGGTTCGTGGTTCCCGCCGCCCTCGACGAGGTCAGCCCATAGGCACCAAACATGTCAGGAGTCACCCTTCTCGTGGCCAGTCGACGTTGGATTCTCGCATCTCCCTCAAGGGGGATCCGCCCTATCGTCACTATCCTAACCATACCCTTATGCCATTGGACGGGCAAGTGGGAGATCGTATGAATTAAAAACTCGGCGGACTCCGCATAGAGTGAAACCCCATCGTCACGCACTTCCACCGAGTCCTTATCGAGCTCCAGAGCTATGCGACAGTTGGGTTAAGTGCCGTATACTGGCCATCCAAGAGGTGCCGTTCGGGCAATTCCTCTCGCAAAACCGTGGCCATACTCTTCAACAATTTGCTGTTCATGGTAATGCGTAAGTCATCCACCCCAATGAGCAGCGTTTGGCACGAATACGTCTCCATAGGCATCCCGATGCCTCACTTTCCGTCCCTTTAGGTGTAGGATAGCATAAGGGATGTGGGTCTGAAGATCCCTCCGATCCCCGATATCACATCCCCATTTTCGGCCTCGCTGTGGCCCAACTGGGCGCTCAACCGAGGCCTCTCTTTAGAACCTAAAGCATGGAAGCCCTAGGCAACTGGTGGGTTCGGGAAGCATCAAACCCTGGATCCAGAGATCGATGGCCTCTTTCGACACGCATCTTGATCGTCTTATCACCTTCCTTATCAGGTCGCCCCCTCGAAGTGGTCCCTCCGATGGCACGCTGGATGCTAGAGCCACGAAGCTTCCCACTTCGTCTTGCCTTTACGAAAGAGTCTGATAGGTGCGGGCTTAATCGGACAGACGCCCCGGCTGTCCCCATCCCTTCGCGGGCGTGCATTCTGAGGCTAGAACCTATCGTCGATCTTTCTCAAGGAACGGCCTTCCGCTGATGGCTCACTTGCATTGTGCTGGGTTTAAATCCCGCAGCGGCCACCCGTTCTACCCTATTTCCGACATGGGACCAGGCGCCAAGGAACGTCTTCGCGGTGGCGGTCACCCAAGATTTTCTGATGACCTTTAGAGTGACGAGCGATGCGGTGAGTGCTGGCCAGTACTAGTGGTGCGTCAATCCGACCTGGACCTGACAGGAACACCGGGCCGAGTCCAGGCGGCATTCCTGCTGTTTTGGCCAACTCGTTTTGTCATCGGTCTGCCCCATCAGCGTGCCCATAGATCCCTCCTCGCCACCGTCCCCGAGCGCCTCCCCGCCGAACTGGAAACCGACCCCCTAATCATTCGGAGGTGGCGTAGGCTCATGGTCTTGAGCCGTACGCCACCTCCGAATCCCCGCCCTTGGGGCGGTTCGAGCCGCATCCTCGGACGACCATTCCGTAGCCCGCTCAATGACATTGAAGCAAGCTGAAGGACAGATTGCATAAGCGCCAACACTTGCCCCTTGGGCCGTTCTTGGCTTTACGTCTCGCTGTAATCGCTGGGGCATTTGAAGACCTGAATGGAAGTCACAATGAATCAACGATGTCATGGGCCGATTTGTCTTCGACGAGAAACCCGGAGGTTTCGGGTTACGTATGGAGGGCATCGACGATCACGACATGGCCACCAGTGTCCAAGGGATAGAGCAATTTTTTGACGAAGCCCCACCGTGCGTACCGGCTTCATCGAATATATACTGCCAATGAGTATGCCCTCCATGGTGAATTTCCCGCCGTCGAGTCCGCGTGCCAACTGTTGTACATCCCGTTTGATCGCACCCGTGCAGATCTAGATGCAGGGCACCCGTGGACGCGCTATTATCGCCCTCTGACCGACACCCTGCCGGAATGGGATCA
>JAMCVM010000016.1 GCA_023475835.1 Bacillota bacterium
CGTTCGCGCTGGCCTGGTTGATGGCGCAACCGGGGGTGACCAGTCCCATCATTGGCCCCAACAGTGTAAAGCAGTTGGAAGAGAACATGGCGGCGCTTTCCGTGAGCATCACCGAAGACGATCTCAAGGCGGTGGATAGCTGGATTGAACCGGGAACGCACACCGAGAACTATTATCGCGCGGACTTCGGACCGCATCCCTATCGCTGAGGAAATGGCCTCATCACCAAAGAACGTGAACGCTAAAAAAGGCAAGGAGCAGGTTTATCTCCTTGCCTTTTTTTCGGAAAAATGTTGCTTTGCTCGGCCTAGGCTCGGCAACAAAAATATCGGTGGTGTGGAGTCTTCTAGCGACAGGTCATGTAAGAGAGCTGGTCGCAGGGCGTCACCGGTAAACCAGCCGATAGGAGTCAGTCAGGGAGGCATCGAGGACCACGAAACCTGCCGCATCAAGACGGATTAGCCGCTCGGCGGCTGATCTCACTCGTTCTAATTGATTGGCACTGGCCATTGGTTCCATCATTTGGCCAACGGTTGGTGATGGGGATACATCCCATGCCGCTAACAAGCGGGATCGGCGAATGACTCCACCAAGATGGCCTTCTTCATCCCAGACCGGGTAGGCACGATGCGACTGGATTTCCCCCCGAAGGATTCGACTTTGGACATTGACCAGAAGCGCGTTCCGCGTGAGGTGGACGGTGTTCTGCCAGGGCACCATAACGTCGCCAACGCTCGTGCCTTCGAGAGGATGGACAGCATATTCTCGGCTCACGTGAGCGCCTCGGCGGGCGACTTTTTCGGTCAAGATAGATCGTGGTAGGCAAAGTACCGTGACCGCCATGGCGGTCACGGCCGATAGCGAGACCGGCAGGAACAAGGACCAGGCGTGTGTAGTTTCCATCGCAAAGATGGCGGCGGTCAGAGGGATTTGCAGCGAACCGCTGAGCGTGGCCGTCATGCCGATGATGGCAAAAAAGCCGACCGGGTGGCCGGGCAGCACGGCGCCGACAAGCGTGCCGAAGGCGCCACCGATCATCAACAATGGGGCTAGAACGCCTCCCGACGTGCCCGAGCTTAACGAGCACAACCAGATGATAGCCTTGACCACCAGGAGGGTTAATGCGGCAGACCACGCCAGGTGTCCGCTATCTAACGCGCGAATGGTGGGATAGCCCACGCCTAGGGCCAATGGGTCTACCAGGCCGCCTAAGCCTACCACCAGGCCGCCCACCGCGGGCCACCATACTTTGGGGAGGGGGAGCCTCTGATATAGCGCTCCGCTGGCGTAAAGGGCCTGGCTAAGGCTGGCCGCCAAGAGACCTGCAGCCAGCCCGACCGCGGCCGCCATGGCCAAATCGAGTAGAGAGAAAAGAGGGGGCGACGGCGAGGCAAAGATGGGTTGAGATCCCAACAGCCAGCTGCGAATGACATCGGAGACCGTACCGGCCAAAGCCACAGGAATGAGACTTCGTGGTCGCCATTCAAATAAGAGGACTTCGATGGCCAACAAGAGGGCGGCCACCGGTGCTGCAAAAACGGCCGCCATGCCTGATGCGGCCCCGGCCGCGAGGAGAGTCCGCCGCTCCATGGGGGATAGAGCGAAAAATTGAGCCAATAAGGAACCGACGGCTCCGCCGGTGGTAATGATTGGACCCTCCGCGCCAAACGGCCCTCTAGTGCCGATCGCAATCGCTGAAGCCAATGGCTTATAGAGAGCGACGGTGCTGTTCATTTTGCTGTCAGACTGCAATATGGCTAAGATCGCTTCGGGAATGCCATGACCACGAACTTGGTTCGTCCCATATTTGGCGATCAGTCCGACGATGACCCCACCCATGACGGGAATGATTACTGAGAGATTTCCTCGATGGTGCAGGTTGGGGGCCACCAGATTCCAGCCCACATCGCCAAAATAAGCGAGATGGGTGAAGAGGCCAATCATACGCAGTAAGACAAACGCGAGCAGAGTGGCCAGAGCACCAATGAGGCTGGCCAAAGCCGAAAGCAGGACCAGTTGGCGCCAATGGGTCGTGTAATCCCTTAAGTGCGGGTCCACAAAAATCCTCCCTAATACTACATCGCAGTACGATATATTATCCCGAAAAAATGAAGCCTTGTTGCTGGCTCATTCCGACGACAGAGATTTGGCGGACAGAGATTGGATGACTAAGAAGTCTTTCGAAAGCCGTCGAAGTTCATCGCGGTGCGCTACAGTCAGAGATTGGAGCAAGCGGTCACCCTGGGCGGTGAGGTGCACTTCTATGACTCGACCGTCTTGGGGGTGAGACGACCGATGGACCAAATCGGCGATTTCACAGCGATTAATGATTCCGATGACGCTTTGATGGCGGAGCTGAAGCCGTTCGGCTAACTCAGAAATCGTAGCCCAGTCGCGACCAGGGAAGCCTTTAACTGCCAGCAGCAATTGATGCTGCTGAGGAGTCAGACCATGTTTTCGCGCAGCCGATTCGCTAAAGCGAAGAAATTGTCTGACAGCATAGCGAAAGGAGGCGAGGACTTCATACTCTTCCTTGCTCACGGTGGGATGCTCGAGGGGATCTTCCAATAGAGGCTTTAGCTCCTCGCTGATTATGGGTCACCTCCAATGCAGGGGATATAGCAAATATATCGCTGTGCGATATTGTTGTCAACGAATCATGGCGACCGAATTTTGAGACAATGTATTTTAAAAATTGGCAGTTCGTGCAGCGCTGGGTCTTGAAAGATCACAGCAGAGCACGCATAACGAGGATTAGCTTAACAAATCACTCCAAACCACCATGGCCATGCGGTTTAGGTGGAAATACTGGTGAGGCTTCTGTCGGTCGCGATTTGAGATGTATTTTTGTTCTTGGGGTTAAGTCGGGCCGAAAGGATGAGTCTGATCTCACATCCGGGAAGTCTTTATGCCATGCGTGCCCTTGCTCCCTGAGCCATTGACTCACGGCAACTCCAGGGATCCATCCGTCGAGCCGCTGCCCGCGTGTGTGTCTCTCAAAGGTTCGCGATTGATGGTGCGAGCATCGTTTCTCCTATCCCGTTGTCATTCACGCCATACTCAGAGTCAGCCCGTTATCGATTCGACCCTGCGCTCTGTCATCCCTCCCATTGGACGTCACTCGGGCATTTTGTCGGTGAAACACTGGGACATCCACTGCAGTCGCCTGCTTTATTCAGTCCTCTCAGGGCTCTTCGTTCTTGCAGAAGATCCCGCGTAATCTTGAGTGCTCGAAAATAATCCTAACCTTTTTCATTCAGCCAGCCTTCCTACAGGGTCTGTCACAGGGTTAGTTGCTCTTGGTGCGACGATGACAGGGGTTACCGCTTCGCCTTTGATGCCCATTTGTGGCCAGGGTTTGTAATCGAACTGTGGCTTTCGGCACCTTTGGCCATCGTGGTATGGCCAGTGCGGATCAACCTTCGTTATCGTCAAAATCACTGGCTACGCTAACGACCTCGTCTTGGGGTGATGGGTGAATTGTGGAATTAGTGAGCCGGACTGCCTTATGGACCGCAGCGGGAGGGCCTGGGAATCTGGCTCTTGCGCGCTTTCTGTTATTGCTAATTGACTAGATAACCATTAAACCAGGAACACGCATCTCGATATAAGTGAGGGACGAAGAACGTCATCCCAAAAACATGGTATATTTTGGGTAAATGATGGCTTGTGGCCGAGGTTGCCCTAGATGACATTGCTCCAGTGGCAAGATTAATTTTCGGATGAGGAATCCTGTCGGCAGTATCAGTTTGACCAACGCTGGCTCGAAGCATTTGTGTGCCCGAAGTGCAAAGGCACGAAGTATTGGATCGTGCAAAGATCGGGGCGGATCGCCCCGGTGTACGAATGTGCGGCGTGTGGTCATCAAGCGTCGGGGACTGCGGAGACGATCTTTCAGCGCACTAAGGTGGCGTTGCGGGTGTGGTTTTGGGCATTTATATGATTGCGGTAGATCAAGGAGGAAAATCAGCCCTCGCCCTAATCCGCGAATTAAGGTTGCCATAGGTTACGGCGGGGTTGCCGCATCACAAAATCCAGGGGGCGATGACGGAAGGTAACAGTCGGTATCGGTTCGGAGGCTTGTTGGAGCTCGATGATGCCTATTTGGGAGGCGTCAGTCAAAGTCGTGGGCGTAGTCCAAGGATGACCCGGCGAACGAGGTCGTGGAACGGGTCAAGACCCGGTAATCGTCGGCGTCAGCCTCACGGGCCAAGGCCATCCGCAGTATGCGTTTTTAGAGTCGGTGCCGGATCTAAAAGACCAGACCGTGAAATCGGTACTGGAACGAAGGGTGAAAAAGAACGGGGTGTGGCTGACGAACGGCGCCCCGGTCTATGTCAGTGCAGCCCAAGAGCATCATGCGGAGCAGAAGGTTACGACCAGCACCGATCCCGAGGCAGAGATGGTGTTTCATGGGGGCAATATCGTCATTAGCAACGTCAAAGCCTAGATTGAGGGGACCTTTCACGGGCGCGGTCGCGCCCGTAGGCAACTCTTTTTCGAGGAGACGGGACAGAGACGGCGTCATTTATTCACCTAACTATCCAACCTCCTCATGCTATAATATAGTGGAGTGAGTCCGGTGATATAGGAAGAGGGGATTCCGGTGCCCGATCAGGATCCATCCACCGTGCCGTCTGGCGAGATGTCATCCGCTTGGGGTTTTCATATCCTCCAAGAATTGCGTCGTATGGAAGATAAGGCAGACGCGAAAATCGACGGCCTTGAAGCCAGGATGGATGCGAAAATCGACGGCCTTGAAGCCAGGATGGATGCGAAAATCGACGGCCTTGAAGCTAAGATGGATGCGAAAATCGACGGCCTTGAAGCTAAGATGGATGCGAAAATCGACGGCCTTGAAGCCAGGATGGACGCGAAAATCGACGGCCTCGAAACCAAGATGGATGCCTTGGAGACCCGAATGAGCACGGCCATCAAAGATCTCGACACGAAGATGGAGACCAAATTCGAAGCTGCGCGCCGGGAAACCGACCAAAAAATTGACAATCTCCGGTACTGGAGTTGGGGCACCATTATCGTGGTGTTAGTGGCTGCGGTCACGTTATTTTTGACCGGCCGTCCCTGATCGGATATAGAATCTCCGAGGTTCATGAGGGTTCGACCACCAAGGTTCCGTCAAAGTATTTGTCTTGCAATTGCGTCTATTGGGCTTTGGCGTCGGAATGGGAGATGTTCGAACCGGTAGTGGTAGTGAGGTCCAATGGTCTATGCCTTGAGAGCATAGCAAAGTGCCCGCCTGGTTGCCGGGACAATGAAGGCCACGATGGATGAAGTCTACGAAGGAGCTATATATTCGGCACTAAAGAATTGAAACGTACTCCTTGATGAAGAAGACCAAGGCACTCAAATCTGGTCGGCACCCGTATCAGATCTTTACTGCCGGGTATATAGCTCAAGAGCAAGGCACACACCTGGGTCCGGCCGACGTCCCAGATGTTCGAGCGTGCGTTGGATATTGGGCAATTTCATATACTGCCCGCGGGTCAAAGTTTTCGTTTTTTAGGAGAGTGATCGGATACACGAAAGCCTTGTTTAGTGGGATGTTGGAGTGATCCCGGCTTCGCGGCCAAATCGTCAAGTGTATCCCACGCGCAGTATACGTCGGATTAAGCCGATGGCGATATTGCGGAGTGTCGCCATGACTTGCGGACCGGACCCGGTCCGGATCTGGCTTCCGTCTTCATCAAAGGCCATCTCTCGAATATCATGCAACTGGGTTTCAATGCGCCAATGTCCGCGCACGAGCTTCCCGATTTGCTGGCTCGAAGCGAATTTCGGTCGCAAATCGGTCAGGCCGAACGCGACTTCCTCGCGGGGGCGTTCCCCCAAAAGGTCCGTCATGTGGCGGTCCATTCGAAAGATCTGGCCCACATAGGGCCAGTCCAGATACGTATTGAGCACGGTCGACATACGCACGACCCGTTGCTCGATGCGATGATGCCCTTGATTGAGGGTAACCATCGGCCGGGAATAGTCTTCCAAGGGCACTGCCGCGATAACTTCGTATCAGCTGGGTGGGTTCTTTTGGACTTCCATGATGGAATGGGCGTGTTGGTCTTCGACGAGATACCGGGCTCACACGACTTGGGTCTGAAGAGCATCCATGGTGACGATCTTGTCTGTAATGTCTAAGGGATCGGGCCAATCTTTAATTTTGGGGGTTTCGTTGGTTTTGATGTCGACATCGACTGGTCCGAGAACTTGCCCAGTCGCATGCCTCAAAGCAGCGAGCCATTGCACCGGCCGCTTTCGGCGGCCGTGCCCAGATCCTCGTAAGGCTTTGCCATCCACGGCAATGGCGTTGTCGTGTCACTGAAATGCTTCGGTTAACCATGCATGGAGAACCGCGTCAAAGGCATGGCGGTCGATGCTCTGCAACGTCCGACGGATGGTCGGTTCACTGGGGACCTTAAACGTGGATCCCCAGGGGCGGCAGCCGAACCGTTCGCGATACTCGGGGCTCAAATCCTGAATCCAGTCGCTGATGGCGAGATACGACCGATGGCCCGCCAATACGGCGGCCATCGCCAACAGGAGAAATTCCTCTAAGGG